>JAITIZ010000126.1 GCA_031279215.1 Planctomycetaceae bacterium | reverse complement strand
TTAGAAGGAACGCGGTCGTCTCGACCGCATTTTTAGGCGTTTTTTGTAAAAAAACAGGGCAGGCGAGACGCCTGCGTTCCTCCTAATATATTAGTTTTTAGAAGTTACCTAATTATTTCTGTTGACAACAAACTGAGCCACAGAAATCAATGCGGCAATTGCTTGGGTATTTCCGTTAAAACCGGACAGCAAAGCAACTGCTTCATTGATTAAACGTTCCGCTTCCTGTTTTGCCAACACCACCGCGCCGGATTCGCAAAAACGTAACACCATTTCTTGCGCCGATAATTCATCAAAATCGTTTCGGCAAATTCGGTTTAATGTTTCAGTACGGTCAGCAGAATCGGCGGTTTTCAAGTACAAAATCAATGGTAATGTCGGTTTGCGGTTGATTAAATCAGTACGTAATGTTTTTCCGGCAGTACCGGTTTCGCCAATCATGTCCAGAACATCATCAACAATTTGGAACGCCAAACCAAGTTTATGTCCGAAAATCCGAAACCGTTCTGTTATTTCGTTGTCGGCTCCCGAATAATAGGCACCCAACTCCGCACTACAAGCAAGTAAAGGAGCCGTTTTTCCTGCAATCATTTCATAATATTCGTCCGGCGTCATGTCAAAACGATCCACCGATCCAAGTTGACGAAGTTCACCCTCACACGTTTTTCGGCAAGCTTCCGCCAACCGGCGAAAACCATGCAGTTCACCATTCCGCGCCATCAATTCCAACGCCTTCGTCAAAAGAAAATCACCCGCCAAAACCCCAATTTGTACATTCCAACGAACATTGATGGTCGCACAATGCCGGCGAATAGAAGCTCCATCAAGAATATCATCATGAATCAGTGATGCCGTGTGAACAAATTCAATCGCTGTCGCCGTCTGAACATGTTTATTGTCCAAAAGAACCGTATTACCAATCGCCCGACCAGCAAGAAATAACAACATCGGACGAAGACGTTTACCGCTTAATTGAATACTGTAACGAACAACCTCGCCAACAAACGGATCAATACCGGAAAGCGATTCATGGGCGAGTGCTTCCATTGTTGCCATCTCGCTTTCAATCAATTGATAAGCAGTTTTAACTTCGTACATAAATCTATTAATGTTCGCCTGTTTTATTATTGAGGTTGTTTCGTTTGCCCGAACAATAGTGACGAATGGTTATAAAAAATACGTAATAATTCCGTAAAATACTACTAAATAGTTACGAAAAAATACTAATTGACATAACGTTGTTTAAAATTTCTGAAACAACTCCAATAAATCATTTAATGATCTGTTTAATGGTAAAATTGTTTTTTCGTTGTTGGGCAGTAATGATGGCGGCGGTGTTTGGGTTTGAGTTGTGAATTTTGCAATAACAGTTCGCCCCGGAGCGAGGAAGGAAATTTGTTGGTTATTGGGATCAACAGTGATTCGGAATCCCTGAAGCAATGGGCGCTGCAAGGGCGGAATCAATACGCGAAAACGTGTTTTACCGGTTTGTTTATCAATTCCGAGCAATGCTGTTGACGAGATTGCGGGTTGTCCTGCGGTGTCTTCATTGAACATAACAGCAAACAACGCAACCGGAGTATTGGGCGGCACACGAAGAAGACGGTACCAATCATCAATTCGTGCCGGTTGCGCCCAACATGGTTTTCCGTCAATATCGTAAAGCATCATAGAACCAGTACCAACAGGACGACAATGAATATTGACAATCGGGCTTCGCCGTCTTTTAAAAACAATGCCGTTTTCAACTTCATCGGACGGACTAAGATTGATTTCACTTGATTCGGTAAAATAAACCAGAAACCGATCCCCCAGCAATTCAACATCAAAATCACAATTATGTCTTCGTGCTTGTCCATGTCTTTGTACTTGTCCGTGATGCCGTTTCATTTCAGGAAGTACGGCTCCGGTTTGCACTCCATAATCGTTTACCGAACCCAATATCTCTTTTTTACTTTGGAGATCAAAAATTCGCAATGTCTTCGACGCCCAAGAAACAACCGCCAAAAATCTGCCGGAATGGATTAACCGTATCATCGACACCTCCGAAAAATTATCGCCAATCAAATAAGACGGAAGAGTCGGAATTATTCCCGATTCGGTGTTTTCCGAAAAAATTAAAGCACGACGACGTTTTTGGAACAATTCACGCAAATCACTCATATAAATTTGGAATTGGGACGTGTTGAATGAGTTAGGAGTCGGAACATGAGGCAAAATCGTACGTTTTAGGAAAACAAGATTTGTTTCAAATGCCAAAATTAGTCCTTGCGGAATTGTTCCCGATGCCAGTTCCTGACCAACCAACGGATCAATAGCAATAACCTGTTGAGTATCAGTAAAAATTAAGAATAAATTTTCCCGATCTCCCAAAATTGAACATCTTGCCGAATGAATTTTACGAGTCCATAATGTCTGACCGGTCATCGGGTTCAGCCCGTAAACACAATCCGCATTCCGATAACACACAACTTGAGGCGAAACAAATAAAGACTCTTGAAAATAATCAACCTCCGGCGGCGTTGAAAATACCTGAAAATGACCCAAAGCCGCCGAACTGGACATCTGTCGGCTCGGAATTGCGGATGAAAGCGTTTTCGTCCAAAGGATTTTCGGACCTTCCTCCGAATTGCAACGGAACGTATCAAACGCAATCATTTCATTTTCCCGAACAAGAATAAGCAAATGATTACAACCCTTCAAATAAACAGTCAAATCAGAAAATCCATAAGAATAATGATGGGAATTTTCATTGAAAAAACCATAGTCCATCATGTCTGGATAAATTACCGAAAGACGGCTTCGCCAACGTTCTTCACCAAAACAATCATAACAAACAAGAAAAACATCCGGTTGAATCGTTTCCAATGAATAACTGTACGGCGAAAGAAAAGGCTCATACGAACTTAAAAACGGTAAAAGGTATTGTTGATTTGCGGTAAAACGGTTACGCTGTTGTGTTGCTCCAAGTATTCGGGCAATCGTTCCCTCATGCGAATATTCCGGTTGCATACCGTGTTGCGGCTCGTCTTCAACCAGAACTTCACCCTCATGCCAATTCGTTGAAATCATTTCCCGTTCGTAAAATTCTTTGAACTTGGAATGTTCCAAAATATTTTGTTCCGGTTTCTGTCCTTGTTCCCGAAGATGTTCCTTAAAATATTTTTCGAGAATCCGGTAATAGTAAATCGCATCAGTAATATTGTCCTGGGATTCTAAAAGTGTTGCAAGATGTTGCGTTTTTTCAAAATCAAACTTCGGCGTTTGTAACTCCGGTGTTTGTAACTTTGATGTTCGTAATTCCGATGTTTGTGAAACTGCTGATGTTGTTGGCGGTGTTGCCGGCGGTGCGGAATTGTTGGGAGGAACGGGGGAATTGGTTGCGGATTCTGTTTTTTTCGGTTCAAAAAAACACGCCGGAAGAAACCACTCAACCGGAAAATTCCACGCCGATTCTAAAGCAATAAAAAAATGATGCCGCTCATAATGTTCCTGCAAATTCTTTTCGGCTTGCTCGGAAATAGGCAAATGTTGAAACAATTCGGTAAAAACCTGCCAACAGCGTATCTCGGAAAAGGATAATAAAGATTCTTGTTCCCACCACGGCCGCAACAAAAATTGATTTTTCGTGAATTGAGAATTATTATTCCATTTCAATTTCGTAGAAAACAGCGGCGGATCTTTTTTCTGGGATTTCTCGGACAATTGTGTAAAAATTGATTCGGCAACACGATTGATTGTATTTTGGAGTTCTGGATTTTTATTTTTTTGGAGGGATTGTTTCAGAAAATTTCCCAAGATGCGGTGGAGTTGTGATGAGAGTTCGGCGTTGACCGAAACTTGAATAGAGTGTTCGGTTGCGAGGTAAAAAACTTTTTGGAACAAATCCGTTAATTCGTCTATCTTTTCGTTTTGTAATGCGCCCTGTGTCCGAACAAACAAGATTTCGCCGAGTTCTTCTGGAAATTCCGCTAAAGATTCCAATTCCGAGCCGGCGGAAGACCATGCAGAATAATCGTTTCGCAAAGAGTTTAGAAGAGTTTTTCGCAGGCAGTCTGCCGCATATTCCGAATATCGGGATTGCAATGAACGGCGAAACAAATCAATAGATTCCGCAATATTCCCTTCGGCACGGCGAACACGTCCCAGCTGCAACAGTCCTTCAGAATCATTGGGATTTATTTTGAGCCGATTTGTTGCATCTTCTTTCAAGGGTTCCCATTGATCGAAAGCAATAAGCCGGTTGGGAGTTTGCGAGAAAAATCGGTCTCGCAAACCAATTAAATTACCGAGTGTTATCTCTTGACGTAACAACAAATCATAAGCAGAATCATTCATTTCCCGATAAGCCGGAAATAAAGATAACGAAAAATTGCCAACACGCAGCGCTAATGATTCCGTTATAAAATCAGAATTGGATTCGTTGCCTTTTGTCAAATCAATAGTTGACGAAGGAGTTGGCGAAAGTTGTTGCGGGGAGATCAAATTGATTGTTCCCTGATCCAGATCAATAATTCCCAAATATCCGTCCGTAAACGGTAAAAAATACTGCTCGCCGTTGCGAACACCAATTCCGTTTGGTTTAAGCAAACGCGGAAAACGAACACTGGGTTTGATTTCGGATACGGTTTGGGAGTTTACAATTTTAGAATTGGCCGTTTTAGAATTAGCCGTTTCGGAATTGGCTGTTTCGGGATTAGTTGTTTCGGGATTTACAACTTTGGAATTGGCAATTTCTATTTCCGTGCGGGACCGTTTTGTTGATGGTGAAGCGGCGGTCAGTGAAAATTCCCAAACGGGTTCGCCGGATTCCATTTTAAGAGCGAGCATGGAGTTGGGAGTTACGATATAAGCCGTTTCGTTTCGGATGCAGGCAACATACAACGCATGTTCCCGTTTCAATTCTTTTTTTTGCCAAAGTAATTTTCCGGTCAAAAGATCAAGGCAATACAATGCCGGATCATCCGGCGGCGCAACCAAAATCCGATTTTTGTCAATCATTAGAGTCGGAACTTGCCAACCGGTTAAAGAAAAAAAGTTGCGAAATTCATCGTTCTGACCATGAACAACCCCGCCGAGAAATCGATTCCTTAGTTGGCGAACTTGGTTACGAGTATTGGCATCTTCTTTTTCCGCCGCCTGATAACTGAAACACCAAATTGGAGTCATGGTTGCTGCGTCCAGAGCAACAACCAATCCAATACCTGTTGGACAAAAAATTAAACCATCGGAAGCGGAAGGAATAAGACCATAATATTTTCGAAAGGGATCCATTTCAAACGGATTTTCTGGAACACCCAACGGTTGTTGACGAATCAGGCGTCCCGATTCTGCATCCAAAACGATCAAACGGATAACACCGCCGTTTTCCCCAATAACATGAAGCCGACCGCGAAACGGAAGCGGAGCACCAAGAAACCAAGTATCACTAAAAAACAATTCCTCTTCAGTAAAATCTTCGTTGGGTTTTGTAAGTGTTTTATCTTTTTCGTTTGTATTTTCGCTTGAGTTTTCGCTTGAGTTTTCGTTTGAGTTTTTATTGGCAATTTTTATTTCTTGCTTTGAATTTTTATTAGGAATTGGCGGTGAATTTTGGGAATTTTGGGAACTTTTCTTTTTTTGTTCATTTTGTTCCAGTTCAAATTCTTCAATATATTGATCGAAACGTTTTTGGACATACGGAAATTTTCCGATTTGCCATAGAATTTGTCCGGTTTTAACATCTCGTGCGCTCAAAGTGTTACCGGGACCCCATCGCGGGTCTTCGACGGATTTTTTACCGATTTGGAGATTCCGTGCTCCGCGTCCTAATGCGGTATAAGTCAAAGACCGCATGTCAAGACCGTCCACCGTAAAAAGACGGGAACCATCACTACTCATTTGGTGTGTAATTCGATCATGCCAAAAGAAAATACGAAACGATCCCTGATAATTCTGATTATTCATTCTTACGGCATTGAAGTTTATTGGAAACGGTAATTGAATTTTTTTTGAGATTTGATATTCCTGTTCAGCGGCGGCCCAAAGTTGTTTTCCGGTTTTTTGATCGATTGCTGTAATTCTGTTCATTCCGCGAGTCAAAAGGCGATCATCAACTATTAACGGTTGAGCGGCGGGAATATACGTATCCGATCCATTCCGAACAAGACTTAAAAGGTTATTTGTTTCTTTATTGAAAAGTAATTTATCCAATATTGGTACAGACCAGACGAGTTCGAGGAGTGGTTTTTGGGCGGTTGTTTCCGTATTTTGATTGGGGGTTCCCATTCCGAGCAGCCAACCGGTTCGCTCCAACCACAAAGCCGGCGAAATAGATTTCGATTCATCACGCAATCTTTCCAGCCGGTCAATAATTTCATCGGTTGATTGTGGTTTCCACAATTCGTTACCGAAAAACAAAATTTCGGGATTAGGATGACGTTTGAGTAATTGTTCTATTGTTTGCCGTGCTTTATCTGTTTGATGAAATTGGAGTTGGGTCGTTGCCAGGGTCAAACTCAATACGGGTTCAAACGGTGTCAGGTTATGCTGACTTTGTGTTAAGCGTTGCAAGGTCAACAAAGCGGTTTCGTAAGCTCCTTGTTCAAATTGTTCAATACCGAGTAAAAAGGTTGCGGTTGCGCCGGAAGTTGTTGGAAAATACAATTTTGAAACTTGTTGAATGACTTCGATTGAGCCGTTTTGAACTGCGTTCTCCAATAACCGCCGAGCTTGCGCCTCAAACTGAAGTGAATAAGATTCAAACGCCTTGCGCGGTAATCCCAGTAATCGTTCAAGAACAAGATCGCTAAATAATTTATTTGAAGTTTGGTGTGAATAATCATTGGATTGGGAATTGGGTTGGACAAAGTAATCAATGGGGGCTTCCAAAATAGTGCCGAGTAATTGGGCGGCTTCGGCCAATCTGCCGGCATCAATAAGACGTCCGGTTTGTTCGTAACGCCGAAGTATTGTCCGATCCGGCGGCACCAAACGTTCAAAAAAGGGATTAACCGTTTCAGCGTTCTGAACCTCCTCAACTTCTGAACTTTCCGCTTGTTCCTGTGCCGAAACAGTCGAAAACATCCAAACAAAAATCAGAAAACTCCAAATCAAAATGTTCCGAAACATATTTTTATACTCCAACAGATTATTGGTAATTATTCAGTAACGTTTTTATTTTTCCTTCTCAACACAACATATTTAGTTGAGAGTTGAGAATTGAAAGTTGAAAGTTGAAAGTTGAAAGTTGAAAGTTGAAAGTTGATAGTGGAGAGTTGATAGTGGAGAGTGCCGCAAACGGATTTTAGCCGGAATGATTGCCGTTTGGTTAGTAATCCGCTTGCGGCACTTCCCACGTTTCCACTTTCCACTTCCCACGTTTCCACTCTCAACTATCAACTCTCCATTATTCCTGACGAAGTTATTTATCAGGCAAGTCGCCATCGAAGGTATTTTCGTCGGAATCCAGACCATCGAAATCATCAAAGTCATCGGTTTCATCAATATCGTTATCAAAATCTTCTTCCGGTATTTCAATCTCCTCAAAATCGGTTTCATCAATATCGCCGTATTCGTCGAATTCGGTGTCGGAAAGAGTTTCAAAATCATCGTCGAAATCAATATCGAAATCGTCATCATCGAAATCATCATCGAAATCGTCAATGAAAAAATTAACAAGTTTACGTTTTGTTGGTTCTGAAACTGGAACCGTTGAAACCGGAACCGCTGAGAACGGAGTTGTTGAGAGCGGAACCGCTGAGAGCGGAGCGGTTGAAAATGGAGTTGTTGGCAATGTAACAGCTGGTAATGAAACCTGTATTTTGTTTGGTTTAACGGCAACCGGTTTTACAGCAGCAGAATTGTTTTTAACACTTTTTGATTTTAATGTGGTTGTCATGGTATTGGCTATTTTCTCCTTAAAAAAGTCAAAATCTCTATAAAATTTTGTAACTATCCCGTGATTATATTTTTTGTATTTTAGCCGTGAAGTTCCCAACACGGTATTACTGCAACCCTTATCATAACAGGATTGAGTATAGTAATTCTACGAATGTGTGTAAGACTTGGAAGTGGTAGGAGAAAAAAATTAAAAAAAATGGTGATCTATCCGGTTGAATTTTTGTGTGAACCACCGAAAAAGTAATCATTCAGCTGAACGTTTTTAGAATTTACTTTATGGGAACTTCTAAAAACATCAGGAACGCAGTCGTCTCGACTGCACATTGCCTATAAAAAGTGCAGGCGAGACGCCTGCGTTCCTAAAAAAAATGAGTTTTTAGAAGTTCCCTTATGTATATAATTCTGAATCATTTCGAGTAGGTAACGATGCTATTGTTTTTACTTTCTAGGATTGTAGCGAATTGGTGATTGGATACCATCTTACAAAGCAAAGAGTAACAAAGAGTAACAATGACAATTACTCCTTGGCAATTAATTGATCAAGAAATTTTTAATGATCTAATTGAAGTGTATGTACTTTCTTCTTCCAATGGGGTGTGTTTGTCCAATAACTGTTCTATTTTATCCGGCAAGACTTGTCATTTTGATAATCGGGAACAACATGGAAACAGTAATATAAAAAACCGCTCCTGCCATTAAGAGTAACATTAACGGTTCAATTAAGCGGATCATCGTATCCAATTGCCGAGCGGTATTACGTTCAATCGTGTCTGCAATATTCACCAACACATTTTCCAACGTGTTCGATTCTTCAGCAATGGAAATCATTGCCATCACCTGCGGCGGAATAATACCCGAATCAACCAACGGTTTTGAAAGCGTCTCCCCGCTGGAAACATTTTCCGCTGAACGTCGCACCGCATCCGCCAAAATTGTATTTCCGGTCGATTGGCTGCTAATATCCAATGACCGCAGAATAGGAACCCCGTTTTCCAAAAGTGTTCCCAAAACACGGCAAAATCGAGAAACCGCACTGTTCAATAAAATCGGTCCTATTAAAGGTAATCGTAATTTAATTCGATCCATCACCTGGATTCCCCATTTTGTTGAAAGTTGCCCCTGAATCCAAATTCCCAGAAAAACAAAAACTCCAACAAAGTAAAGTCCATAATTGATAATAACTTCACGCATCCAAATTAACGATTGCGTCGTCCAAGGTAACGATTGACCGGCAGCTGTTATCTGATCAAAAAACATCATAAATTGCGGAACAAAAAATATCAAAAGCACCACAACAACAGAAATTCCAACAAAAAATAAAATAGAAGGATAAATCATAGCATTAACAATTTTTCCTTTGAGCTCTGCCTGTTGCGCCATGAATTTTGCTGTACGTCTCAAAGCGTCTTCAAGAAACGCCCCTTCTGCTCCGGCACGGATAATACTAATCGTTAAATCGTTGAAAATATTAGAATGAGAAGAAAAAGCGTTGTCGATAGCTTCGCCGTCAGCAATACGATCATGAATATCCATTAAAATGTTACGAAGTACCGAATGGGTTGTTTGTTTGATGAGAACCTGAAATGCAGCTAAAACCGGAACTCCATTTTCCAATAAATCCGCAAGTTGTCCCAATAAATCGGCAATCTGTGAATCCGCAACCTTGCGGCTAAACAATTTGATTGTAATTTGACCCCGATTAGCCTCGTCCACATTGATCGGAAAAAGTGATAAACGATGCAATGTCTCCAATGCTTCACGTTTTGTGTTGGCAGTCAACTTGCCGCTAACATTGTTTCCAGAAACAGTTCGGGCAGTGTAAACATAATCAGTCATCGTTTAATCCCTGACAATAATCCTCGAAAAATTAGTAAAACCCAATTTTAAAATAATCCGCAGATTATTTTTTAAAATAGTCCACAAATTACACAGACAAATTACACAGACAAATTACACAGATTTTCGCAGATTATTTAAAATAATCAAATGTTATCTTTGTCCTTTGCAAACTTTTGTCCTTTGTAAACTTTTGTCCTTTGTAAACTTTTGTTCTTTGCAAACTTTTGTCCTTTGCCAACTATTTCAAAACGATCCGGCATACTTTGCGGACAATCTCGTTCAAGTAAAACTTAATAATTTCTCTTGCGGAAAATTGAAATTTTTTGCATAATTCGTTGTTTTTCCCCTTCAAGTTTCCCAAGACAACAGCGATTGATAGAAATATCGGTATGTTCTTTGTTTATTCTGAATTTTGACATTGAAAACGCAATGACTATTTTAGATCGATATCTTTTGAGAAGTTTTTTTTTCAATTTATTTTTTTGGTTTATTTGTATTATTGGTATTTTTATTGTGTTTGATCTTTTTACTCATTTGGACAGTTTGGTTCAGAAGGGCAAGGATCAAAACAATGTTCTTCGATTGATTGGGACATATTATTTTTTCAAATCAATTCCGATTGCGATGACATTAAGTTCGATTTTGGGGCTTATTTCGGCGATGATTGCAATGGCAATGATGATTCGCAATAACGAATTAGTTCCGATTCAGGCGGCGGGGATTTCGACTATTAGAGTTATCCGGCCATTGATTGGGGCGGTGATTTTGGTTGCGGCGGTTTCGACGATTCTTCGTGAAACGGTATTGCCGCATTTTCTTGACGAATTGGTGATGGAGGCGGAAACAATGACCAAAAATCGCGAAATCCGGCTTAACGCTATCATTGATAATGAAACAGGAATCAGTATTTTAGGCGATAAAATTTATCGAAAAGAGTTAAGAATCAGCAATCCGGTTTTTGTCATTCCTAAACCGATTGCCAAACAGTTGACACGCCTGAAAGCCAAGAATGCTTTTTATCATCCGGCAAAAAACGGACAACCATCAGGGTTTTTACTGGTTGATTTGATTGAAATTCCGGCAATTCTCAATGGTCCTTCATTAACATTTCAGGAAAAAGCAATTGTAATTACTCATCAAGATGCTTCGGATTGGGTGGATGGGAACAGTTGTTTTGTTGTGAGTAAGGTTCCGTTTGATTATCTTGCATCAAACGATGCCTGGCGGCAATTTGCTTCGACTTGGGAACTTTTCCAAGCTGCCCGAAATAGCAGTCTTGATGTTGGTAATCGGATTCACGCTATGATTCATTGCCGTATTGTACAACCTTTTCTTGATGTCATACTCCTTTTTCTGGGGTTACCGATTATTTTGGCAGGCGGAGACCGAAATATTTTCAAAGCAATGGGAATTAGCGGATTGGTAATTATTGCTTTTCTTGTAATTCAAAAATCTTGCCAATATCTCGGCGCAAATGCCAATATGCCTGTTCTTGGTGCTTGGTTACCGTTAATGATTTTCGTCCCCTTTGCCGTCAACCAAATCCTAATGCTCAAAACAAAATAATAGTAGGGAACTTCTAAAAACCTAATGTAAAAATTTATTGTTAGAAGGAACGCAGTCGTCTCGACTGCATTTTTAGGAGTTTTTTTGTAAAAAAACAGGGCAGGCGAGACGCCTGCGTTCCTAAAAAAATGAGTTTTTAGAAGTTCCCTCTACTAATTTAATAAAAAAAAACCGCTTATCAAATAGTAACATACCCGGAAAATCCGCAAAAATTATTGTCCAAACTTTTTTCTGTTCCCAAAACGGAACAAGTTGACCAAACAGTTCTTCCGAACTAATCGTTTCCGGTATTCGGTTGGTAAACGAACCAATGATATTGCGTAAATGTTGTAATTCCGCTTCAACGGCTTGATCGTCATTCTTGCCGGCAAGAAATTCACGTGCATTAATTCGCCGTTGAACCAGACGTTGATAAAATTCAACGAGTTCACCGTAAGTTTCAAAAACAGGACACGGCGGTTCTTCTTCTTTCGATTCAATAACCGCAATCCGGTCAATCGCCAAAATTTTGTCTAATTCATTGTCCAGATCAAAATAACTCCGATCAGACTTTTTCGGTTGTTTCCTCTTTTTCATGTTTCATTTACTCGTTAATTTCGTAAAAGTAAAAAAATGGAAAAATTTTTTTTCGGTACTTGCATATAATCCTATCGTTTGATTATACTATTCTTTTCGTTGGGTTGTAAAGACTCACTCTGGTTCGTTCCATTATTTTAGGAGAAAGACAATGATTGTAAAAAAATCAGCAAAAAATTCTGTATCCGCCGGTCGAAGGCAATTTCTAAAAAATGCCGTTACTTTGTCGGCGGTTGCGGCGGTTCCGTTTTATATTTCCGGCAAGGTGTTGGGAAAAGACGGTGCCGTGCCGCCTAGTGAACAAATTATTCTTGGCGCACTTGGAATTGGTTCACGCGGCGGCCATGATTTCGGTGTGTTTCTGAATAACCCCGATGTCCGTTTCCTTTCCATCTGTGACATCCGAAAAAGCCGCCGCGAATGGGTTAAACAACAAGCAGACACCAAATACGGCAGCAACGATTGTACCATGTTCCGTAACATGTTTGATTTTTACGATGCCAATCCGCAAATGGACGCTGTTTTAATTGCAACAGGCGACCGTTGGCACACAATGGCAACAATTGTTGCCGCGAAAGCCGGAAAAGATGTTTATTGCGAAAAGCCGTTGTCGCTGACGATTCAAGAGAGTCGGGCGGTTGAGAAAGCGGTTAATCGTTACGGGCGAGTGTTTCAGGCGGGAACGCAACGCCGGAATATCGGTAACTTTCAACTCGCCGCAAAATTAGCACACGAAGGAAAACTCGGTAAACTTACCGAAGTTCACGCCAACACACTCAGCCCCGGAACAACCCACGATTGGTTACCCGCCCAACCTGAACCGGCACAAGACGAAGTTGATTGGGAACTTTGGCTTGGTCCTTGTCCTTGGCGTCCTTACAATGCCTCCTATATTAGCGGCGGTTGGCGCGGATTCTATGATTTTCACGGCGGCGGAATCCTCGAATGGGGAACGCATACTGTTGATCTCTGTCAATGGGCAAACCAATCAGATGATACTGTTCCGGTTGAATATTGGGCAACTTATAACGGAAAAAGCGAAAAAACCGCCCGTGTTGAAGCACGTTACGCTAATGGTGTGAAACTCGTTTGCCGGAATGACGGTTGGCTTGGTCTTGGAACTTGTTCCGCACGTTATGTTGGCGAAGAAGGTTGGGTTGAGACGGGCGATTCGGGACGAATGGAAGTTTCGTCGGATACTCTTCGTAAAGAGTTAAAATATTTCGGAATGTACGGAACATCGCCGGATAACCATATTCGGGAATTTTTGGATTGTGTTAAATCACGGAAAAAACCCGCTTCCAACGCCGATGTTGCCGCCAATGCCCATATTGCGTCACACTGTGCGAAAATTGCATGGGATCTCAATCCGGCGCAATTGTCTGATTCGGCAAAATCATTCACATTGAAGTTTGATCCGGTCAAAGAAGAATTTATCGGCAACGGTTCCGAAGTCGAAACCGCCAACCGCCTCCGAAGCCGCGCCATGCGTTCCCCTTGGCGATGCTAAATTAGTTTCTAGTGAATGGTTTATCGTGAATAGTTTATCGTGAATAGTGAACTGTTGTGCAAGCGTCAATTTTAACGCAACAATTAAATGATAACCATAAACACGATTCACTGTAAACAATTCACAGACTCTTAAACGATTCACTGTAACCTTAAACTTAAACATTAACTAACAATTAACTACTAATTATTAATTACTAACCAATTATGAAACATATTGTACATTTATTTGTTGTATCGGTTTTTCTAACATTTTCCGTGTTTGGGCAAGACCCTGCTTGGCATCGAGTTCCGAAAGATGCTTTGCTGGAAAAAGGAGCCGATGTTATTAAAATGCTCCTTTCGACAACCGACGAAAACGCAATGTTGAACATTGTGAAACAATCGGGAGCAGAAGACGATATTTTGCGTCTCAAAATGTTTGCCTACAAACGTCTCGGAATGTACGGCACGAAGGCGGCTGTTCCGGTGTTGGTTGAAAAACTTGATATTGAAAAAGAAGGTTTTTACGCCCGTTACGCACTGGAAACCATTCCCGGTAATGAAATTGATGCTGCGCTTTGTGAAGCGGCAAAAAACGTTAAACGTCCCGCCGTACTTGCCGGAATATTGACTTCGCTCGGTGTTCGCGGTAACCCCCAATCGGCAGCAACCGCAAAGGAATTTCTGAAACATGAAGACCTTGACGTCCGTAAAGCCGCCGGTTACGCTTACGCTGGTACTGCCGGAGACGAAGCCGTTGAATTTTTCACACAAAAATCACTTGATCCGGCGTTGGCGGATTCCGGTTTTTTGCTTGCCGAAATTTTTGCGAACAAAGGCGAAAAAGAGAAAGCGGTTAAAATTTACGATGCGTTGGCGGTTGCCGATATTAAAGCGTATCAAAAAGAAGCCGCATTGTATCGGGGTATTTTGATTCGCGGTTTGGACGGAATTGATTTACTCGTTGCGCAATTAAATTCCGAATCGCCGAAATTTTTCGGTGTCGGTCTCAAAGCAGGGCGTGAACTTCCTGCCGGAAACGCTGTTACCAAAGCAATGGTCGAACAACTTGCGAAACAATCGGATTCGTTACGGAAATCCAAGTTGGTTCGTTCTATCGGTGATCGCAAGGATAAGGAATCCAAAGCGGTTTCACTTCCGGCTCTTTCGGAACTTGCTAAATCCGGTGATGTTGTTGTTCGTGTTGCGGCGATTGATTCGCTGCGTAATATCGGTGATCCGTCGGTGTTACCGATTCTGATTGACGCTGCCAATCAAACGGAATCGCCGGAAATTGCCAAAGCCGCTGAAAATACGTTGCGAAATCTGCCCGGCAAGGAAATTGACGATGCGATTGTCGGGTTACTCGAAAAAGGAAATTCCGTTGCGAAAATCAAGGCGATTGGTCTTGTGGAAGACCGCCGAATTATTTCAGCGTATCCGCTTTTGAAAAAAGGGTTACAAGATTCTGATGCCGGAGTTCGTAAAGCGGCTATTGATGCGCTTGGTCAAACGGCGGGAATTGACGATTTGCCGATTCTTCTCGATGTGCTTGACAAGGCGAAATCGGAGGAGGAAGCCGAAAAGATACTTAATGTACTAAAATCGGCGTGTACACGTTTACCGCAGGACGCCGCTTCGTCGGAAGTTCTCAAACTGTTTGCAAACGGTTCAACGGCAATGAAAATCAATCTCCTTGATTTGCTCAAAGAAATCGGCGGAGCCAAAGCGATGGAGATTGTCAATCAGTATGCGTGGGGTGATGATGCGGAACTAAAGGACAAAGCCACCGCAATTCTTGGTCAATGGCGTTCTCCGCAAGACCTGGACCTTGTTGCCGCCGCATGTCTGAAATTAGCAAAAGAATCGAAAGAGAATAAGTTCAAGGTTCGAGGTTTGCGCGGTTACATTCGGCTTGCACGTCAATTCAGTATGGCGGAGGAACGGCGGTTACAAATATGCCAGGAAGTTTACGACCTCGCCAACCGTGATGAGGACAAAGTTCTTATTTTCGATGTTTTTGCACGAAATCCATCGTTGAAGGTTCTGGATGTTGCGGTAAAATATCTTGATAACGAAAAGTTCAAAGAAAAAGCGTCGGAAACTGTTGTCGCTATTGGAGAAAAACTGCAAGGTAAATCTCCGCAAACCGCCGATGCTATGAAAAAAGTCATCGAAAAAACCGCCAACAACAGCATCAAAGAACGCGCCCAACGTGTTCTCGATAAACAGTAATATACAATTAAATGTTACACAACATGTAATTATTCGGCGGAATTTTTGTAAGTTTATTTATAGTCGGAAATCAAAAGGTAAACGACTATACATCAGCCGGGTGATCCCTTTAACGAAGGAATCGCCCGGCTTTATTTGCGGTTGTACCGTAATGAAAATAATTATAGAAACAACAATAACAACGTGAAATCAAAATATACTTCGTACAAAATATACTTCGTAAGTAATACATCAGTGGAATTTTTGTTTTTGATCTTAACCCCGCTAGGGGTGTGAACTGTATAACCGGCGGTGAAGCGAAGCGCAACCGCCGGAGCAGGAACTCTCTCATATCAACTATCCACTCTCAACTATCCATTACGATGCTGCCCCTAACGGGAACGGGGTTAAAATCAAAAAAACAAAAATGATGCCGAAATGTTACTCTTTTAATTTTTAGATGGACAGTTACTGCGGGTAACATCGAAAACGAATTACGACCAAAATGATAATAATTTCGCTTGTAACCCTCGCCCTTTTCAAACACTTATACGAATAATTGTTTAATTTTTTTTCAAATTTTATCAACAAATTGTTCAACAATTCGTATTAAATGCGGAAAGGATAAAAAACTGTGAACAACATGAATATTTTATTCAATCGGCATAAACGGTTGAATTGGTACAATCTGCTTATTTATGGTTATATTCCAGAATTTTTTTCAAAAAATTCTCAACTTTTAATTCCCAAATGTATCGTTTTAGTCTATAGTAATAATCACTGATTACAGAATCACCCCCAAAATTCTGTTTTCGAGATATGTGTTCTTTATCAACCCAATTTCACCAAAATTCATGGGGGACCAATACCATGAGCATAACGTTTTTACTGACTAGATATCGAGCAACGTTTCGGTCCCTAATTACTCACATTATTGTGAAAGAAAAAAAACAGAAAAAAAACGCAACTCCTAATTTTTTTATTCTGTTTATTTTCTTTATTGGTACGTTTTTTCTCGTCAATCGACCAGTTACTGCCGATTCGGGAAATACTAATAAAGGAGCAACAGAGGATGTTTTGCGTCAAGACATTCTGCGTTTTGTTGGACCAAACACCGCCAATATTGCTGTAACAGGTGACAGCTATTTGATTCGCCTAAACCGAAGAACCAACGATACAACAAAATATGGAATTGTTGTTTATGGAGTTGATCCTGTTGAACGGGCATTGCTTCAAGATGCGCAAGATGGTCATTGGGACAATTTTGATTTGTTTCGTGCTGCATTGATTGTTGAGGGAATACGCGATCCCAATAAAATTCGTAACTACGAAGCACGGCTCGATACAATTGTTGCCGAAGCCCAGGCTCAATTACAAGCTGCTCATCAAGAAAATGCTCCCGAAATACTCACACAAAAATTATTCGAATTACTACACCAGAGAATTTTAACCGATTCGTATGATATTGATTGTACTACTTTGGGCAAAGTACTGACAACAGGACATTTTAATTGTGTTAGTGCAACGGTTTTATTTAATTGTCTTGCTTACAAGGCTGGTTTGGATGTTTACGCATTGGAGATGCCCGGTCATGCTCTGAGCCGTGTCAAATTCAATGGAACTTCTATAGACCTCGAAACAACTTGTCCTCAATGGTTCGAACTCAAAGATGATAACGCACGAAAAAATGTAACAATACAACGTGTTGCGTCCGCTGTTTCAGCAGACACTTATCCGGTAACCAGTAATCAGTCTGTCAATGTTACAACCCCTAACTCCCATTCTAATACCAATCCCGTTTCCAAACCAAACGGTTTCTCTGCAAAAATTCGTGAAATTTCCCCCGTACAATTAATTGCAACAATTTATTACAATCGGGGTGTTGATTTTCATGCGGAAAAACGATATGCCGAAGCAGCCGTATCCAATATTAAAGCATTACATCTTGATCCGGTGAACTCAACTGCTTGGGGAAATTTTATGGCGGCAATTAACAACTGGTCAATTGAACTGACCACAGAGTTAAATCCGAAACGTTATGATATTGCGGCGTTGCTTTTGGATCGGGGAGTTTACCTTGATCCGGGTTACGACAAGTTTCAGGCAAATCAACTTCATGTTTACTATTTCTGGATTCGTGATCTGGCGGTCGAGGGCAGAAACGAAGATGCTAAAACAGTTTTTGCTCTTGCCGATCAACGTTTACCCAATAACAAAGAATTAGCAAATCTCATGCGGGCAATTGAAAAACGATAACAAAATTTAGTTAATAGTTAATAGTGAATAGTTAATAGTTAATAGTTAATAGTGTCGCATGCGGAATTATTGCCGTTTGGGTAGTAATCCGCTTGCGACACTATCCACTCTCAACTCTCCACTCTCAACTAAATTTCGGGGCGTAGGAAAAAGATCATGGCGAGGCAAGCCCCGCCGTTAACGGCGGAGGTTTACCCCGTAAGAGTGATTACAAAACAAAAATTCAACTGATATATTACGTTTTTTTAAGTTTATTTATTGTTGTGTTATTTTTTTTCGATTTCTTCTTTGAGTTGTTTATCCCATTCTCGGAGTTGTTGATTGGAATCGAATTCGGGGTGTTGCGCTAACAATTTACGCTGCTGTGTGCGAACCGTTTTGAGTAACACCGGATCGGTTAACCAAAGCGTGTGAATATCAAATGCGTGGCAAAGTTCCATCCATATATCCGGTGACGGAAATTCATGACGCATCTCAATATCTTCCGCATAATAATTCATCAACTCCATTACATAACCGGCTTTACCGTTTTTAATAAGACACAATGCGTATGAAAGATAAACATGAATAAAAAGAGAATAATCGTCCGAAACCGCCATTCTATTATGAATACGTTTCCGAATAAGTTGGCGCGCTTCATCGAATAATGTAATCGTTCTGGAAATACTAAAAGAATTTTCTGCCGCTTGAGCATAATTCACCAAAGACAAAATTAGAAAACGATCCGCATCAGGAATTTCCTGTTGAACCAGATTACGTGACAAATCAATTTCACGATTGAGAATACGTTCCGCTTCTTCGAAACGTTTGAGTGTCAGACAAACATTGGCCCAAGATTGCAATATCTGACGAAATTCCCCAACAAAATAAAGACAACGATTATGATACGTTTTTTCAAAATCACTTTCTTGAACATCCCAATCAGAATCTGTATCCCAATCGGGAATCGCATTCCAGCCGTAATTAATGTTCCAATTAGAATTAAAATCATCCTTCTCAAATTCTTTGGCTTCTGCTGCAAGATATTTGTTCTGAGCTTTGAGTTTTTCCAGTTCGGCAATAAGTAATTCCCACTGCTCCGCTGCAAGTACCAACTCCTCATACGCTCGTTCAGGATCATTTCTCAAAAGGAAAAAGGAACTCCGTATTTTTCGGAAATAAGAAATTTTTATTGCAAAAAAATGATTTATTGTTGGTTCGTTCCTTTCGCGCTGCTGCTGTTGTATCAGTTCGATTCCCGCCGAACACACATTCATCACCTGATCAATCCAATCTTGAAAATATTCCGGCGTGTGTTCTGAAAGTTCTTCGGTGTCCTGTTTCGAAAAAAACTCCAGCCGGAAAAGAATGTGTTTCGATAAACTACCGTCTTTTAACACCGCATCCGAATCCGTATTTGAAGAATTACTGCTCTTGATAATTGTCTCAATAAAAGTTGCAAATTGCGAATAGGTGAGTATTACATCATAAATTGCTTGTTTGTTACCATCGTTGAAAAATTCGGTAATATCATCCATTACTTTTTGGAACAAATAAACGGCATCCCCAAGACGGTTTTGCCGAGTACGGAGAAGCGCAATTTGTTGAAGTAATTCACTCCACTGAATTTTCGCAATATGAATATCAGGCGTATTGGCTTCTTCATCAGCAATAGATCGGAGAATCCGCAATGACCGAATCGCGTTCTTTTCTGCTTCGGCAAGATCGTCTTCTTCTTCATATAAGTTATAATACAAATTGTAACTCGACGCCAACTCATTCCGAAATTCCAAGTTTCCGTCGTCAACAACCGATTCCAATAACTTCGTCAAACCGTTAAGCCATACAAAAACTTCTTCGCGTTTTCCTTGTTTTTTAAGGATGTTAATCATTTTTCGGTAAGCCGAAACAAGATTGGGCAAAACCTCATTGTGTCCGTCTTCCAAACGTTGATGAAAATACTGCAACGCCTTCTCTTTAAGCCGAAGCGCCTCTTCCCATTTTCCTTGAGCAACAAACATGTTTGCCTGATTCAACCGGACAACTCCAATCGAATACGGAATAAATGTTTCATCGTTATCATTTTCCGGTCGAAATTCTGCGGCGTATTGATACTGTTGGGCGGATTCTTCGAATGCTTTCATGGCTTCGTCATAACGTTCCAATTCCGTCAAGATGTTGCCGCGATACATTAACACATTCGCCAAACCGGTCCGAAGAAGATAATTTCCCGATATCGGCTTCTCACTCTGACGCAAAATCTCACAATAAACATCACGAGAACGATCAAATTCTTCCAATGCTGCTGTATGGCGGTTACGCAGTTCTAAAAGTACACCATGTTGTAGATGAAGAGTGGTCAACATGATTTTTGCTTGTGATTCTCCTTCGCTCACCAATTTTCGGACAAGTTGAATTGATTCCCGTGATAAACGAAACGCATTAGGAATATCGCCGAGTTGTTCATGGAGTCTTGTTTGCTTTACAAGCACCTGAATCAAAATCGGGTAAAGTTCTGCCAGTCCCAAAGTAATTCCCTCATGAGCAATTTCGTAGGCTTCTTGAAAATGGGGAAAAGCTTTTCCTGGATTTCCGCACAAAATTTTCATATCACCGCATTCCAAAAGAGCTGCAATCAGTTGTTGCCGATGTTCTATGCGGTCAAATCGAAGTAAGTGCCGCCAGATTTTCACTGCTTGCTCCTGAGTTGCGATTGCAGTTGAATAGGCACCCAGCGGATTGGTCAAAATTCTTGCTTTGTTCGACAAAGCAACTGCCAATCCGTTTTGTATAACAAGATCATTCCGATCTGTTTTTTCCGAAAAGTATTGAATTGCTTCATTGAGAGCTACCAAACCGGCTTCGGGACCGCGGTGAAATAAAGTAATTGTTGCCCGAAAAAGAAAACAAGGAACCAGAAAGGACTGAAATTCTGTCTGGTTGTTCTCAATCAATTTCTCAGCAATAGAAAGAGCTTCGTCAACACGAAAAAGAGCATCATCGAATTGTTGATTAACTGCTGATTGCTGAGCCGACAACATTAAAACTTTTGCCAATTCCGGTTTCAAGTACAATTCGCCGGCAGCAATTTTAGCACGAAGCCGTATTGCCGCTTCTTCAGGTGTTTCGCGGTAAAATTGGTGGTCAAATTCGTTCATAGTTGGTTGGAAACAATAAATTACCTGTTAAGTATTCAACATAAGTATTCAACAAAGCAGGGTCAGAAATAGGAAATTCGTAATCGCTCGTAATTGCTGATTATTTCTTGTATTGAGTTTTGTTGGGACTGCTTAAATCGAAGTAACAAAGTTTATCTGTGTATGGTTTTCTTTATTCTACATTCTACACTTTATTCTACACTTTATTCTACACTATTATTTCACGGACAACCTCATCCCGTTCCCAAAATCTAAAACAATCAGAACCAAACAAATCCTATAATCTAAACTGTTGATACAATGTTTCGGTCAAAACATTACATTGTCTCTATAAATTATCCAATACTTGCAAGCGTCTTTCAAGAACACTCCTAATTTTTTCTAATAAGAATTTTTAAGGGGAACCTTCTAAAAACCTAATATTAGGAGGAACGCAGGCGTCTCGCCTGCTCTGTTTACAGGTAATGTGCAGTCGAGACGACCGCGTTCCTGATGTTTTTAGAAGTTCCCTAATATATCAGTGGAATTTTTATTTTTTATCTTAGCCCCGCTAGGGGCGTTAGTATTATAGCCCGCCCCAACGGGGTGGGTTTAAGTTCCCCCTCCCATCCCAACGCCCTGAAAGGGCAACGGG
>JAITIZ010000108.1 GCA_031279215.1 Planctomycetaceae bacterium | reverse complement strand
CGATCAGATTATTGGCTTATTATCAACGCAATGGAAAGGAACAATAATTGTTGTTAATAATCATGTCTTTATTTCTTGCCGCCCTTTCAGGGCTTTGAGGTGCGGTTGGACTTTGACCCATCCCGTTGGGGCGGGCTATAATACTAACGCCCCTATCGGGACTAATATAAAAAACAAAAATTCCGCTGATATATTACATTTTCTATAAATTTATGTAGGTTGTTATAATTTTTCAAGAGAGAATAAGTTATGCAAGAGTTGAGTTTAGAAGAGTTAACACGTTACAGTCGGCATTTGATATTGCCGGAAGTGGGACTTGAGGGGCAATTACGGCTCAAAAATAGCCGTGTTTTGTTGATTGGGACTGGCGGACTTGGTTCACCGGTGGCGTTGTATCTTGCTGCTGCCGGAATTGGAACGCTTGGAATTGTTGATTTTGATGTAGTTGATGAAACGAATTTGCAACGGCAAATTATTCATGGAACGCGTGATTTATTGCGTCCGAAAATTGCATCGGCGCGTGATCGGATTAAAGAAATCAATCCTTATGTTAATGTTGTTACATTTGAAACCCGTCTTGATTCGGGTAATGCGTTGAAGATATTCAAGAAATTTGACGTGGTGATTGACGGCACGGACAATTATGCGACACGTTATTTAGTCAATGATGCTTGTGTCTTGTTAAATAAGCCGAATGTGTACGGTTCGATTTTTCGTTTTGAGGGTCAGGCGAGTGTTTTTCATTCTAATGGAGGACCGTGTTATCGTTGCTTATATCCTGCGCCTCCGCCGCCGGGGTTAGTGCCGTCTTGTTCTGAAGGCGGTGTACTTGGTGTTTTGCCGGGTATTATCGGATGTATCCAGGCGAATGAAGCAATTAAACTTTTGTTGTCGGACGGTGAAACATTATCTGGTCGGCTTCTTTTGTTTGACGCATGGAAAATGAAATTCCGTGAATTAAAATTACGAAAAGACCCGAACTGTCCCATTTGCGGTGAAAAACCGTCAATTACAAAACTGATTGATTATGAAGAATTTTGTGGTCTCAAAAAACAGGAACACGAGGAACCGATTGAATCGATTTCTGCTATTGATTTGAAGGCGATTCTTGATCGTGAGCCGGATACGGTTCAGATTATTGATATTCGCGAACCGCACGAGATTGCAATGGGAATGTTACCGCGATCACGTGCAATTCCGTTTGGTCAGGTGATTCGGCGTAAAAATGAGTTGGATCCGAAATTACTGAACGTTTTTATTTGCAAGATTGGTGTTCGTAGTGCGATGGCGATTCGTGCGCTTAAAGAGTCTGGTTTTCAGGGGCGTCTTGCCAATCTGAAAGATGGAACCAACGCTTGGGCACAAACAGTAGATCATTCTGTTGTACCTTATTAAATATAATCGTTATTAAATATAATCGTTAAGGAGCAAGTAAAAACCTTCATGGAATACCAAGTAATCGGGATCAAGTAACCAAACCAAGATATTGTGGACAGGTTGAATTATTTTTGAATTTTTTAGTTTATGATTTTATTTGATATTAAAATGATTGTAATCTATCAGTGGAATTTTTATTTTGTAATCACTCTTACGGGGTAAACCTCCGTCGTTAACGGCGGGGCTTGCCTCGCCATGATCTTTTTCCTTACGCCCTGAAAGGGTAACATACTCCTTCGATTCACAACAACATATACTGCTCTTTCAGGGCGAAGACCTTTTTAAACTTAAACAATAATTCCACTGATATATTACGATATTAAAATGATTTAGGTTATTCTAGTAACTGTAGTTTGTTTTGTCTCTTTAATTCCGATTTCAAAATTCCACTGAAATATTACATAAAATTGGGTTTTAAAAATCACACGATTTATTTATTGTTGCGCAAAACAAGAGGCGGATAAATATTATGACGAAATTATCTTTAGTATGTGTTTACTGTGCGTCAAGTGCGATGGTAGATTCGATTTATTTTGATGCAACGGAACGTCTTGCAACGGAACTTGTTCGTAACGGAATCGGAGTTGTTTATGGCGGCGGAGCAATTGGATTGATGGGGCGGCTTGCAGATACCGTTTTGTCTGAAGGCGGACAAATCACCGGCATAATCCCAAAATTTATGGACGATGTAGAATGGTCTTATCAAGGTCTTACCGAACTAATATTCACAGAAACAATGCACCAACGAAAAGCAAAATTGATCGAAAATGTTGATGCTATTATTGCCCTGCCCGGCGGAACCGGTACGCTTGAAGAACTTTTTGAAGTAATAACATTAAAACGGCTTGGTTTATTTTCCAAGCCAATTGCGATTCTCAATACGAATAATTTTTATGCGCCGCTTAAAGAAATGCTCAATAAATGTGTTACTGAAAATTTTATGAAACCTAAACATCTTTCAATGTGGTCTTTTGTCGAACAACCTGAAAACATCATCCCAACATTGCAAAATGCACCGCAATGGAGCAAAGACGCAATCAAATTCGCCGTTGTAAAGTAACTAGTTTCTGTTGATTTTATATTTTGTATTAAAAATCGTCCGCAGATTTTCTCATATTTTTAACAATTATTTTTTGTGAATGATCCAACAAACGAACTCATAAAACTACAGAAAAAAGAACAGCGAGTAAACACGGGGATTCAGTTCAAGAACTTCTTCAAAAAAATCTGCGCATATCTGCGTAATCTGCGGACTAAATACCGGCGGACTATTGGAACGATATATTCGAGCGATTCATAATTGCAAATCAGGAGCATGGGCTTTCACGGAATGATTTTATCGATTATAATGATTCTCCTTTGTGTTTCACGTTTCCCATTTTTTACCGTTCCTATTTTTGGAGGAGTTTTCTATGAAAAACAGATTTGTGTCCGATTTCTTTGTTGTTCTTGGTATTGCTGTAACATTATTGTTCGTTTCTGATTTACGAGCGGATGTACGGTTGCCGGAGATTTTTGCATCCAATATGGTTTTGCAACGGGAAATGAAGGTTCCCATTTGGGGTTGGGCAGAACCCGGAGAAAAAGTTACCGTTTCGTTTGAAGGTCAGAATCTAACAGCCGAAACCGGAACCGATGGTCGTTGGTCGGTTCAACTCGAACCGCTTAAAGCAGGCGGTCCGTTCGTGTTGACTGTTAAAGGCAAAAACGAACTGAAACTCGAAAATGTGTTGGTTGGTGAAGTTTGGCTTTGTTCGGGACAGTCCAATATGGAATGGACAATGTCCCGTTCCGCCGAATACAACGATGAATTACCCAAAGTTGAAAATTCGAAAATTCGGCTTTTCCACGTTGCTAAAGCGTGGAATCAAACGCCGCAGAATAAATTGTCCGCAAGTTGGAAACTTTGTAATGCGGAAAATATTCCGCATTTTTCCGCGGTGGGATATTATTTCGGTCAAAAAATCAATGCTGATTTGGATGTTCCGGTTGGGCTGATTAATTCATCGTGGGGCGGAACACGGATTGAACCATGGACGCCGCCGGTTGGTTTTCAATCTCTTCCGACGCTTTCCAATATCGCCGAAGAGGTTGCCGCCAAAGACCCGACAACCGCGCTGCATAAAACGCTTGTTACAAAAACGCTTGCCGAATACAAAAATTGGATTGAAGTATCCGAAAAGAATTTGGCGGCAACAAAATTGATTACACCGCCGCCGGTTTTTCCGGGTCAACTCGCTCCGTACACGAATCAGCAGCAACCGACCGTTCTTTACAACGCCATGATTCATCCGTTTGTACCGTTAGCGTTACGCGGTGCGATTTGGTATCAAGGTGAATCCAATATGTCCGAAGGGATGTTGTATGCTGAAAAAATGAAAGCCCTCATTCAAGGTTGGCGGACTGTTTTTAATAATCCCGATCTTGGTTTTTATTATGTTCAACTTGCGCCTTATGTTTATGGCGGTGATCCAACACGATTAGCATACCTCTGGGAAGCGCAAACCGCTGTCGAAAAATCGTTACCGAAAACCGGAATGGCGGTGATTAACGATTTGGTAACAAATATCAAAGATATTCATCCGCCGCGTAAAAAACCGGTTGGGCAACGTCTTGCGTTGTTGGCGTTGAACCGGACTTACGGTAAAACAGATATTGTTGCGGCATCGCCTGAATTGGAGAAAATGGATATTGACGGTTCCAATCTTGTTCTTTCGTTCAAAAATGCCAAAGAAATTAAAACCCGTAACGGAAAAAATCCTGATTGGTTTGAAATTGCCGGAGCGGACGGTGTTTATCACAAAGCGGATGCAACAATCAACGGCGTAACGATTATTCTGAACAACGCCAATGTTGAAAAACCTTATGCGGTACGTTTTGCGTGGGATCAAACCGCTGAACCGAATGTCCAAAACGAAGCAGGTCTCCAACTCGGAGCATTCCGTGCCGGTGAAATTCCTGAACGGGTTATATTCGATAATGTAGTTATTGATGCGAAAAATTTTAAACTACTCTATAGTTTCGATCCGACAAAACCGGTTTTAACAGATAACAATCAACGGTTGGTGTATAAAACAGATAAAAACCGTGAAATTGTCGGTAAAATCAAACGGGTTGGTTATTTTCTGTATCTTAAACCCAAAGACGGCGAGAAACAATTCGTTTTCGTAACAATGCCGCCGCTTGATCCGAATCTTGCCAAACTTGGAGTTCCGACGAAGGCTTCTGGGGCAAGGTTTCAGAAACAAATTTCCGATGTTACGGTTTTTTCCAATGTTTCCGGTATTGAAACGGGAACTTTTGCTGATGGTTTTAATGTTGAATTTTGGGACTGTAACTATGCTGCTCCGAATACGGCAAGTATTCCGGGAGCCAATGATCAGAAATTTGATTTTGGCGACCAGATGAGTCCGGCGACTTCACCCGGTTATGGATCAATGCAGATTCACAACTTCGCTAAAAAGCAAACAGTTTTTTCGTTCAATAATTTTGCAGCCGGAACTGGTTGCGATGTCGGTATTGGCAACAATCCGTCAAGTAACGGCAATCCCGATTGGACATTCAGTAAATCGGCTCAAAATTATTCCGGCGGTCAATTGATGATCTTTGTTGAAACAGAATAGGAGTCCTTGTCTATTTTGGTCCGCAGATTGCGCAGATTTACGCAGATTTTCGTCCAGCGATTTTCGTCCAGCGATTTTCGCAGAGATTCGATCTTCGTGAATTTTCAAGGATTATTTTTTGAGAGTACGAAATAACGAAACAAACAAAGGAAGAATAGACAAAAAAGTAATATATCAGTGGAATAATTTTTTTGGTTCTATTTTCGTGAAATTTCCTTAAATTTCTTATGTTTTCTTAGTCCCGCAGGGACGAGATAACTGATAGTTGAGAGTTGATAGTGGATAGTGTCGCAAGCGGAATTATTGCCGTTTGGTAGTAATCCGCTTGCGACACTCTCAACTATCAACTACTATCTCGCCCTTGCAGGGCTTGGGGAAAATTGGGGGAGTTTCTGTTCCGGCGGTTGCGCTTCGCTTCACCGCCGGTTATGCATTTCACACCCCTAGCGGGGTTAAGAGTGAAAAACAAAAATTCCACTGATAGATTACAAATTCTGTTTATTCTGTCAAAAAACGAAAACCGAATTGCCGAGTGTGATGAATAGATTCAGAGAGTTGATAGTAACGCATGCGGATTACCACCCAAACGGCAATCATTCCGCATGCGACACTATCCCAGACACTATCCCATAGTAGCAGCGATAATAGTAATTTGTAAATATCAGCTTATTATAAACGCGATAGGTTTATTGTTAGCGTCAAAACATTCGATTTCAAGATGTTCGGGCCAAACATCGGGTTGAGCACGGATAATAATTTCCACATTGCCTTCACGTTCAATTGTTGTTAATTCGAGACGTTTTTTATTGTTCAGATATTCAACAACATCATCGGCAAGAATCACACGGATTTTGGCAATATTGGGATGTTGCGATGCCAGAACTAAAGCACGAAAAACTTCCAACGCCATACTTTCCGATGATTTAACGACTCCGCCGCCATGACAACACGGACATTCTTGATACACGCTGCGTTTCAGTGAAGGACGAACACGTTGGCGAGTCATTTCAATCAATCCAAAAGGACTAGTACGTAAAATTTTGGTTTTAGCACGATCTCGTTTGATTGCATCGCGAAGAGTTCGTTCAACATTGCGCCGATGTATTTCCTTTTTCATATCAATAAAGTCATTGACAATCACTCCGCCAAGATCACGTAATCGGAGTTGTCTTGCAATTTCTTTTGCTGCGATGATGTTCATTTGATAGGCGGTTTCTTCGGCGTTATCTTCTGTGCGGAAACTACCGCTGTTGACATCGATAGCGACCAATGCTTCGGTTTGATCGATCACCAGTGAACCGCCGCCTTTTAACGGGACACGGCGATGGTTAATTCTTGAAATTTCCTTATCAATTCCGAATTTGTGAAAGATCGGTTCTTTACCTTCGTAAAGTTGTAACCGATTGATATAGCGGGGCATTACGAATTGTAAAAATTCTTTGGCTCGGTTAAATGCTGCCGGTTCGTCAATGATAATGGAATCGATTTCCGAATTGAAAATATCACGGATTGTTCGGATAATCATGTCGCTTTCTTCATAGATATCAATTGGCGAGGGCATTCTCTGCAAGCGGCGGACAATGACTTTCCAAAGTCTCATAATATAAGCGAGATCGCGTGAAAGTTCTTTTTGAGTTCGGTCGGCACCGGCTGTACGCACAATAAACCCGAGTCCTTTGGGAGGGTGTAAACCGTGCATCATTTCACGTAATTTTCGCCGCAACGATTCATCTTCGATTTTGCGCGAGATACCAACTCTGCCCAGTGAAGGCATTAACACAAGATAACGTCCCGGAATACTAATATAAGTTGATAATGTTGGTCCTTTATTACCAATACTTTCCTTAATCACTTGAATAAGAACCTCGTCCCCGCGTCGAAAAACTTCTTGAATCGGGGGTTTAAAACGCGGTCTGTTATAGTTGGAGCTGTCTTCGTGGTTGGGATTTTTTGTAGTTCGGTCATCTCGGTTATTCCGATTATTGGATTGTTCGCGCCGTTCTTTTTCTACCCAACCGGGGACTTGCCTAAAATAACAGGGTTCGACATCACTGATATGAAGGAATCCGTTACGCCCGATTCCGAAATCAACAAACGCAGCCTGAATACTTGGTTCTATATTAACAACAACGCCTTTATAAATATTACCAACGTAATTATCATGAGCGGTGCGTTCAACATAAAGTTCTTCGAGCAAACCATTTTCAACAATTGCGATCCGGCATTCTTCTGGTTGCCGGACGTTAATTAACATTTCTTGTTTCATTCTTTGCCTTTCCTCACGGCGGGAAGGCGCATACGTTTTTTACTTTTTTTGAATCGGAATTTCTTCAGTCAATTGGCATCGAATCCGTTTTGGAAAAATACTTTTGAAGAGTTCTTTTTCCAGTTCGAGAACCCGAAGGATTTCCCGAATACCGGCTTCGGGACCGTTTTGTGCTAAAATTGTTACGGTCAGTTGACCGGTGTCTTGAGAAAACAGGAGTTCATTTATTGCCGTGCGGACATTGACAAACTTACCGTTATGTTTTTCTATCATTACCGAATCTGCTGACAGGAGGGAGGAAATTTGATTTACTGTTTGGGACCGAAGTTCTTCTGGAACAATAAGTTCGAAGGTTGAGGAGGCAAGTTTTGCTTTTGTTTCCTGTTGATCGAGTTGTCGTGCCGAATAGAAATCCAATCCTTTAACCGAACAACGATTTAAGTCAGTAAGAAGGACTGTTGTGTCCACGGGTTGGGCGGACTCATTTATTTCCAATTCGAGAACTTCATCGAAACCTTCAATTCCCAAAGCCAATGCGGAAGGAAGACTCATCTTAATTTTGGGATGAAAACCGCCGCTCATTGCCAATGGGATTCTGGCGCGTCGGAACAACAGTTCCAAAGAACGCATTAAATCCTTGTGCCCTATGTATTTGAAATTTCCCGATTTGCCGAAGCGAATACGTATGCGTTGTCGAACCATAGGTTCGAACAAACTCCGGCATACGCCGTAGGTTGCCGAAGTCATTCAAAATTAAAAATTGATTTGTTGACAAAGTTGAGGCCGTTGGTTTCGACCCAACTCCAAAAATACACTACATTTTACTTTTATAACTAAATTCTCTATTTCGCTCTCTCACTATATCGAATGAATCATTGTAGCGAAAAAAGATTGCTTGGCAATAAGGATATCCCGAAAATAGCATGAAATTTCAAATTATCCTGAAATAAGTTGAAAATATCGGTAATATTGGAAATATGGGCTATCAATTATTTTCGGGAAACTTGATTTGGTAATATATCAGTGGAATAATTTTTTGGGTCCTATTTTCATGAAATTTCCTTAAATCTCTTAATGTTTTCTTAGTCCCGCAGGGACGAGATGTGCATAACCGTAGGTGTAGCGAAGCGCAACCTACGGTTGGTCAAAATGCCCAACA
>JAITIZ010000004.1 GCA_031279215.1 Planctomycetaceae bacterium | reverse complement strand
GTAGGTCGGAGCAGAATTACGATTAGGAATTTTGGCAACGTGCATGGCTCTATTATGACTCATTATCAATATTTGTCAATAGGGTAAAAAATATTTTTACATGGCTACACTTTTCAAGTCAAAATTTGACGTATCTCCTGAATAAATATAAACTTAAAACAAAAAATAAGACCATTTTATCCGGAACTTCGGATTAAATTCATAAATGAACGTCATGTTTTGTCAAACTACATCGGTATAAGATATTTTAGAAAACCTAACATCAATGGTCGCAACACTTTGTGCGTGTTGCCGAAAGCCGAAACGGTTGACCGAACCCCCAACCCCCGAACCAAAACGCAACACGTACCAAACCAGGCGGTTAAAACGGGAACGCTTGGCTAGGCGGTTCGGCAAGGACTAACGCCTAAGTTTTAGGGTGGGGTTTTCGATACAATAACCCCTGAGCCAAGAGGCTTTGTTCACGGTCCCGTTCACTGGTGACGGTTCACTTCTTGACACTTCCCTACCAAAAACTGCCGATTTTGAAACAGGTTTTTAACATAGTTTGGGGCAAGTAAATAAACATAAAAAAAACAAAAACGCCTAAAGTATTTTACATAAACCTAGAAAATATAAAGACTTACGAAACAAGCAGTTTTCCAAATCACTCCCAGAATTGCCAATGATCAGTGAAAAAAAACGACATTAAGACAAGGGATCGCCTACCTCTTTCCGGTTCGACTCAAGTCTTTTGTATTACAAAGACTTATAAAAACACATAAGCGGCGGTTCACGGCTCCGTTCACTCCTCAAAACAAAAAAAAGACCGCTTTGTGACAATTTTGAATATACTTTGCCGTGCGGGTTTGCATTTGTCGGCAAGTACCGTCAAACGAATTATTGACGAACCGCCTATTCAACCGCCGGAACCGGAAATTCCGCCACCGCCCAATTCACTACCGGATACCGGATAAACCAACAATCCAAGCATGGTATCCTAATCATGTGTGGAGAGTCTTGATCTTACGGTTGTTCCTTCAACCAATGGTCTTTGGACTAATTGATAACAAAAATGGAGTATAGTATAATTATTTTTTATTATGGGTTTAGATGAAGCGGTTTGCGATTGTAAAGACAAACCACACCCCACAAAATATCACAATAACAAATCACCAAATTATAATATTCCCCATGTCCCGCCCCTTGAACCGCGCCTTAATTGAATCAAGTCTGGAAATGAAGTGTATGCTTTTCTTCTTCATTTCACTTTCAATTGTTATTGGTGTCAGTTTTCTACTTTATTATGGTGTTACCGGTCAAATTGTTCTGGCATTAAATCCAATTATGGCAAACACCTGGGCAGAACAATATCTTCAAGAAGCCCATTGGGAAGCATTCGCCAACAGTAAACCCAATAACTCCAACTCCTCAAATGATGTTCCCCTGTTTCCTATCACAAAAAATAATAATGTCTCCGAATTTCGACAGAAAATGGAAGAAATTATGAAACGAATCCAACATAGTGATTGGAAAGCAGTTTGTATCGCCAACCCCGAAAAACTCCGAGAACTCTATTTCAACGATTTCGATATTCTCGAACAGGAAGAACGGAAAAAAAGAACCGAACAAGATTGGAATACCTACGCCCCAATTCTAAAAAAATTTCCTTTTTATCTCAATGATCCCGATTTTCAACCGGAAAAAGCACCACGATTCGAATTTCAATTCGATAACAAAAGAACATATCATTATTTTGAAGAAATCCGCATGAATCGCGATAGCGAATGCGCTGTGTGTCATGATTTTGCACAAGGGGAATTGATGGGAGTTGTTCATGTGGAAATTCCAGAGTCTTCCGTGAAAAAAGTGATGCAGCGTTATTGGGCGTACATGCTTGCAGCTGCGATTGTTTCGGCATTTCTGGCAATGGTTGCAGTCTATATTGTGATACGGTGGGTTGTTATCAAACCGCTCAAGAATCTTCGGGAAGTTGCCGAATCCATCTCTCGCGGCGAATTATCAAAACGAGCCGATATCCGAACCGGCGATGAATTCGAAGTACTGGCCGGAGCCTTCAACCGAATGCTCCGACATCTGGTCAACTCCCAAGATATGCTCCGAAAAGCTAATAACGAACTCGAAAGCAAAGTCGATGAACTCGCATATCTGACTATTCAACTCTATGAAACAAACCGAGTTAAAAGCGATTTCATGGCAACCATGTCACACGAACTCCGCACTCCTCTCAATAGTATCCTCGGATTCAGCGATGTACTCGGTTCCATCTCCACGCTTAACGATAAACAAAAACGTTATGTCGAAAATATCAATCATTCGGGACGTTCTCTGTTGTCCATGATTAACGATATTCTCGATATAGCAAAAATGGAAGCAGGACGTATGGATATTCAAACGGCATCGTTCAATATTGCCGCAACAGTGGCCGCACAAGCCGATATGGCAAAACCATTGGTTGATCGGAAAAATATTGATCTGGAAACAATTATAGAACCCAACCTGCCCGCCATAAAACAAGATGAATCACGAATCCAACAGATTTTGAACAACCTCCTGTCCAACGCTATTAAATTCACACCGGAAGGCGGACGTATTCGGCTTACCATCCATCGGCTTTCAGCGGTGCCTATTCCCGCAACCGTAACTCCCGCCCCCATCGCCGGCGGCACCGCCAAAATACCGCGAAACCGAGATATGCTCGAAATTAAAGTTGCAGATACTGGTGTTGGTATTTCAGAAGAAGATCAGCAAGTTATCTTTGAAAAATTCCGGCAAGGAAAAAATTCTATGACGGAAGGTGATGCCATGAAACGTGAACATTCCGGAAGCGGTCTTGGACTTTCGATTGTTAAGGAAATTTGCAAAATGTTGGAAGGAGAAATTATGGTCGAAAGCCAACTCGGTATCGGCAGCACTTTTACAGTTCGGCTTCCTTGGATATTGGAGTCAAAAGCAAGAGCCGGTTCGGAAATGATGGCTGAAATCAGGCAGTTCGCCCAAAACCGTGTTGTCAGACAAAAAGAAGAAATAATTAATAGTTAATAGTTAATAGTTAATAGTGTCGCAAGCGGAATTTTTATTGTAATGGTTATAAATCCGTAATTATTAACTATGAACCACACTATTCACTATCAACTATTCACTATTGGGAACTTCTAAAAACATCAGGAACGCAGTCGTCTCGACTGCACATTGCCTATAAAAAGTGCAGGCGAGACGCCTGCGTTCCT
>JAITIZ010000714.1 GCA_031279215.1 Planctomycetaceae bacterium | reverse complement strand
CTTTATCCAACCGACGAATTAGCAGCATACTATCCCGAAACGCTTTGGACAGAGTTTCGTGTTGTAACTCGTCGCAGTGGTAAGATGATCGGGATTGACGTGAATGATTCCACCAACCGTATCGAACTCACGAAAGCGGATATTATTAAATATCGTTTCGATGTGAAACAATTCCGTCGTGAGATGTGTGAGAGTTTTGGCTTGAACCCTTCGACTGAAGAGATTGTGAAATTTAGCCGAACAATTTCATGGGGAACTTGGGAACCGTCAAAGGGAATATCGTTTCCGATTACATTATTGTTACCCGGTGACGATTTTCGGGGTCAAATACTTGAACGAATTTTACGGCGTAAAGGAGCAGGCGAAATTCTGATGACTCCATCACGTCATGAATGGAATAACGGTCTTGAGGAAATGGCACGTGAAAACAAAGTGTTACTCATTTCGCTCAATGAAATTGTTCAAATGGAAAATGATAAACTCTTACCAACACAAGAATGGGAAGAGTATATGGCGGCGTTCTGTAACATGGTTGAAATGGATTTACCTTCAAGGCTCCACCAGCAACCAGTTGGTAATTTGTTTGCCAAACGTGGTGAATGGTTGTTACGTTTTTCCGGTCAAGAGATTTCGTTAAATGGTCATTTGCAGGGTCCCGCTTTCGTTCAACGTTTAATGATGAAACCTCATCAGGAAGTTCATGTTGAGCAACTTTGGAAAGAGGTTTTTGGTGACGGAAACGGAAATGTTTCAAAAATAGCAACCGAAACAAGTGAAGAATGGAATTCGTTTCTTTCTTCCGGTGAGGAAGTTGTTGATATGACCGGGCGAGCCGAATATCAGAAACGTCTTATCCAATTGAAACATGATCGGGCGGATGCCATTATGGATAATGATGCCGCATGGTTGGAACGGATTAACCAAGAGACCGAAACGATTTCGACACAATTGCAAAAGATTGTGGATGGAAAGGGGAGAGTTCGGATGCTGGGCAACGAGCGTGATCGGTTACGGCTACGGATCAGAAAAAATATCACTAAAATGATTGATATTATTTCCCGAAATCATAAGGAATTAGCTGAACATTTCCAAAAATACATTGAAATGGGAGAATATCTGGTCTATCAACCATCTGAACCTATCGAATGGTTATTTGAATAGTCATCTTTTGAAAATCTCTACCCACCGAGTCCGCATGATTGCCTCGGTGGGCTTTTTTTTGCGCAGATTGTCAAAACAGGGGCTATGGGCAATTTGTAAATACAAATTTTTTGAAAAAAATGTAAAAAAATTGGTTTGTTACCCCAAAGGTAACGGAACTACTGGTGAAGGTAATCACCAGTGGGAACATTAAAAATTATTAACCCGCTGAAGTATCCGGTTAAAAGTCGGAGCCTTCGGTGGGTTTTTTTATTACCCAATGATTACTTCATCAGTAATGAATCGGTGCTAATCAATGTTCACTTACATATATTAATGACAGAAAAATTTTCACGGTTTTTAATTATTTCGCAAATTGTGGAGATTGATAATTTATCTGTTTTGTGAACATTTTGGAGTTTCGATTCGGACAGTAAGATTTCAATATTTTTTCAACCCATTTTCCACGAGGAGTACTTATGTACAAAACTTATTCTCTTTTAGACCTTTGTCGGTTTACCGCCAGTAAGATTCCCACTCCGGTTAATCTTGTTTTGGATCAGACGGCGATTGATTTTTGGTTGAGTTTGAACACAAACAATCGAACCCTCAATCGTCATCACGTTCAATCAATTATTGAGAGTATCCGTCGTCTTGGTTGGAAACAAACCGATTCATTTTGTGTAACGACAGAATCATGGCTTGGCAACGGTCAACATCGTCTCACTGCGTTACGCTGTTTAGGTTATCCGAAAGATATTTTTGCGACGGTAATATTCGGCGTTGACCGTGATTCGGTATTGGTGATCGATCAACATAGTAAACGGACAGTCGCTGCGTCCGTGAAATTATCGACAGGTAAAAAACACACGAATTATTTCCTTGCCGCTATTCGTCACGATTTATTGATGGATCCGAGTCCTGGAGTGATGTCGATGTCAAACGATCATGTTTCGACAGCGGAATTAGCGGAACATTTGGAGAAATGGGAACAATATTCCCAAGAAATGCCGCTTCTTTTTCACCAGCAAACCTTTGGTGTTAAAACGATTCGTCTGACCTCAGCGATGATTGTTGCCGTAGTTCATTATCGTCGGCGTGCCGGAGTTGCAACGGCAAATCATTTTTTGAACGGATTTTGGGGAATTGAAAACCGTCCGGCACACAGTGCGGAAAATAAAGCGTTACATTTTCGATTGACCAGTAACTTGCCACACGGAATTTCCGGTTCAAGTTATGTGTATCAGATATTTGTAGGGTTCCTGCTTGCTCATTATGAAGGTCGTCGGAATCCGTGTATCAAAAAAGCCCTTCACTGGGGGCGTTTAAGTTATAACCATGTCCGCTAACATAAAGGAGAGATACCGTGATAACAGAATTAGATATTAACGAAATTAATCTTGCACGCGGTACACAAATTCGTGCAACGATTAGTGAAGCTGCGATTCAGAAATATGCGTCGTTAATGGAAACGGAAAATGGCCGTAACAAATTTGAACCGATTATTATTTTTCGTGACACTGACGGAGAACTCTGGATTGCTGATGGTCATCACCGTGTGATGGCGGCGATTCGCCTTAAATTGTCAACAATTCATGCGGATATTCGTGCGGGCAGTAAAGCGGATGCGATTTGGGAAGCGGCTCGCGCGAACAGCCGTAATGGAGTCCCGCTTGAGAAAGCGGACATTCGTAAAGCGATTGGAATGATTCTTGCCGAAATGCCGGATCGTTCCGAAAGGATGATTGCAGAAGTCGTGGGCTGCGCTCCAAGCTATGTCAATAAAATTAAAAATCAGTTGCTCACTTGTGAGCACCTCAATGATCCGAACACCAAACCGAGAGAAACGATCACTGGTAAGGATGGTAAAAAATATCCCGCTCGTCCTATAAAATCAGTTTCAACAAAATCCAAGAAGATGAAAGCACCTCCCCTTCCCCCTGTGTCTGCCGTTTCGGTTCCTACGGATAAACATGAGTTATCCATACAAGAAGAGTTGTTTTCCAAAACACAACCGCCGGAGAAAAAGACCAACGTTTCTGTTGATAAACGACAAGCGGAATGGAAACAAAAGGAAATTGATATTTTTGAAATAATTACAAAGTTAATGGAAACGATTAATGAGTGGTTTGATGTTGCACCGTCGGAATATCATGATTCGTTTGCGGAACGTGTTCGAAAACGTCTCAATGAAATTTTGGGCAATGAATCTTACTTTTGACAAATTAGAGTGAATTTCATCATTCTGATTTTACCCTAACCTCTGTTTGCGCTCTTGGTACGTACAGACTTTTTTCAAACAATTTTACAAACTAAAACAAAAATGGCTACAAAATTCAAGAAAAAGCATCGTCGCGGCACGTGCCGCCGTTGTGGAATGCGCAACGTTATTATTGACGAAAAGTTTTTATGCAACAGATGTTTTCCGATAGTTTTTCGCAACGCGAATCGTGTCGGGCAAACTTATCTTGATGCGGAATATCTTGACCGCAGGGAATGGAGTGAGAATCGGTTTTTGCGTTCCGGCATTGTTGATTTTGATGCGGAATGTGGAGTTGGCGGATTTCCTGATGATGATACCTGGTTCCCGGAGGAAGAAGAACATTATCAACAATTTATGCACATTATTTACTTGTTTTAATGTTGCACTAAAAGAAAGGAGATTTATCATGTCCGTTCCAGAAAATAACATAACAAAAATATTTGACCGGATTCATTATCATATCGGTATTGCCGTCAAACAACATCATATTCGTCAGGAAGAGATCGAGGATTTAGTTGC
>JAITIZ010000658.1 GCA_031279215.1 Planctomycetaceae bacterium | reverse complement strand
GGTCTTGCCGAATCCGGCGGCGATTGAAATAACGAAAATTCCGCCGACCATAAAAATGAACCGGCAAGAAAAAACAAAATCGTACAAAAAAATGTTTTTGACATAATGATCTAATTTTTGTAATATATCAGTGGAATTTGCAAAAACGTAATCTATCCGTGTAATTTTTATTTTTTTAATTGTCCAAGCCATGTCCTCAAATTTTTGTCTTCTGGAAAATATGTTGCAAATTGTTTTATGGAACTTTTCGATTGACCCTTGAAAATTTCGGGCAATTCGGTCAACTTGTTTTCGTGAAACATTGCCCGTTCATGTTCGACAAAATGTAAAAACCAATCCGATGGACTATTTCCAAAAATGTTGCGAAAATTTTTCGTTTGCTTGGAATACCGCATGGTTTTTTCGTAAAACGAATACAACTTTTTGATATTATCTTCAACCGAATAATTTTTTTCAATCCGAATTCTTGCATTTTTGGCGATTCGGTTTCGTTCTTGCGGATTCCGATAAAGCAGGTTGATAATTGTACAATATTCATGAGGATTGTGAATTAAAAAACCGTTTTTATTATTTTCGACAATATATTTTTCTGTATTTTGATTCATTAAAATCACCGGAACTCCTGCCGCCATCGTTTCAAGAATGACATTTTCTGTTGTGCCGAAATGATACGGATTCAACAAATATCCCACACAATCGAGTTGTGATAATTCTTTGCCGACATCTTCACAAAAACCGCGAAATTCAAACCGATCAGCAATTCCATATTGAATCGCTTGTTGAAGTAGAACATTCTTATTAGCAGCATCGCCTATCATTACAAATTTTATATCGTCCGCTAATACCGATACTGCCGCACAATATTTCACGAAATCAGGATGTAACTTGTTAAAGTCAAGCGTTCCAAGATAACCGATACGAAAATCTTGGTGATCTTCCTGTTTTATCTCAAGAAAATGCGAAACATCGCCCAGACCGTAAATCACAGCCGTTTTATTGTAACCGCAACCCTGTTCCTGAACCCATTCCGCAACTTCATTATTTTCGTAACTGTAAGGTGTTGTAAAAAAAACTTGTTCAAACTGACTCAAAAAATCTGTCCGTAAATACGGATAAGTACAACCCGAAACATGAATCCAACAAACAAACCGTACCGGAATATCAGGAAAATCATAAAGGAATTTTGCCATGAGCGGATGATGCCACCAATTGATTTGAACGATATCCGCTGTTTTCAACAATGTTACAATTTCCGATTCTGTTAGATGTTCAAAAATCGTACAACCGTTTTTCTTAATGCGTTCAACGAAAAAAATTTTTTCAGGTTTCTCCAGCAACACAATTGTATGTTCACACGCAACACCATCAATGACCTTAGTAATTCCAGAATAAGCGTTTCCAATACCAGTACCTAAATGCGGAGTAATATGAACAATTTTCATTTTATACTTCTTTCAGTCATATAAATTGTCTCTTGAAGTAGGAACGTGAAAAATCATAGTATAGGTAATAAATTTTGAAAAACAAGAGGAACTAAATTATTGTTAAAAAATAGTGTGAAAGACTTGTTTGTCTAATAATTAGCGAAAGTATTACGATTTTATTGTTGGGCATCTCTAATAATTCCATTTTTATTTTCAACAATTTATTTTCAACAAAATAGTTACCGGCGAGGTTCACCCTGCGTTTTATTAGTTAAGTCTAACAACGCAGGGCGGGCAAGTCCACGTAACAACGCGGGGCAAGCCCACGCCGTTAACTTTCGATGAATTAGGAATTATTTAGAGATTCCCTGTTAATTTTTGTCAAAATTGCAAAGATTTCGCATTAATAAGGGTAAACAACGAAACATTTTTGCAAAAGTTGAAATATTTTCTTTGAAATTTTTTCTATCTTTGTTTCGACAACTACCCAAACACAAAAATATTAGGTAAACTGTTATTTTTAATATTTTCCCTCTTTCTATTAAAGAAAATTTTATTATGACGAATACTTCAGCAACAAAAAACAAACCTTTCTGGGCAATGCACACCAATATGGCGGCCAATAATCTTCTTGCCGTTGTACAATATCTTGACAGAAAGTATTCCAACAACATTACACACAAGAGTTCCTCGCTCAAACCTAATACCGATAACGAAACGGTTGATCGCGGATTTATTGATGAAGGTTTTAACAAAATTAAGGAATTATCTCTCATTAAAGTATTTGAAAAGACTAAAAAAGGCGGAAACATCGTCCTGCAAGCTAAAATTCTTGATGATCTTGTTTCTTATTTCCCTTTTTTGCGCGAAATCAAAAAATATCGCGAAGCTGCACACGAAAATAAAAAAGGTAAAACACCAAACGAAAAGAATGTTCCGCAACAAACAATGAATCCAAACGAACTTGTAGAACTTTTCCTCTATTTTGCTAAACTCATCTTTAATAAACGAAACGAATACACACACATTAATCATGAACCTGTCTTGTTGAAATTCGGTAACAACAACATCGACAACGACAACAATCTTTTCGATCTTGAACGGCTTATCGAATTCAATCGGCGAACCGTCAAAGAACGATTCTACGGAGAAATGAACAACAGGGAGATTGATAAATTTCTTGCTCCCTTAACTCCGAAAATTGTGAAAAATAAAAAATCGGAGTTTAATCCTGATTATCTTTGCAAACATGGTTTTTTTAACAAAGGGAAAGACGATTTTTCTCTTGTCGGTTTAGCATTTTTTATTGCGCAATTTCTGGAGCCGAAATATATTGCTCAAATGGTGCAGGGTTTGCGTCTTCCGAAAGAATACGAGCAACTTTTTATACGTGTGTTTTCTATTACGCATATTATTCTTCCGAGAACACGGCTTGTAACAGACAGCGAACTTACGCCGCAAACAGTCGGAATGGACGTTTTCAACGAATTACATAAATGTCCGAATGAACTTTTCAATATGCTCTCGCCAAAAGATCAAAAAGCCTTCCGGTTCACTAACGAAGAAACGCAAACTGAAAATTTAATGAAACGTTTCGATAAAAACCGTGCGATAACACTTATGTTACGTTATCTTGACGTGCAGGAAAAATTCGATTCGTTGCGGTTTCACATTCACACAGGGGCGTTTTTCAATGCGGATTACGAAAAATTCAATACGCTTGACGGTACAACTATTGAACACCGCCGTTTATCGAAACGGATTTATTGTTTTGACCGGTTACAAAATGTGCAGAAAACATACTTTGAAGAATTAGAAAAAATAGAGCAAAAACAAGAAACGCTTTATTGGAGAGCCGAATCCGGTCTCAAACCGAATATGACAGAATATCGTACCGATATGTTGCCGAAATACGCCATCGAAAAACAAAACGAAATCGGTTTGACATTGCAACCGAAAAACGAACCTTCTTTAACACAACGCAGCAGTAAACATAACCGTATTGTGTTCCGTAATCCGTTGCCGGATTGTTGGTTGTCGCATTATGAATTGCCGGTAATGGTGTTCCTTGCCGCTCACGGTAAGGCTGTTGCAGTAGAAAAACGTATCAAGAAATTTTACGCCGGCTGGAACAAACTCCGCCAAGCAATCGCCAATGGTAAACCCGTCAAAATAGAGGAACTCGCAACCGTTTATCATCTCAACTTTGACGACTTGCCGGATAATATTAAAACGTTTATTAAAAGCGGTAAAGTAAAATCTCAATCTGTTGATAAAATAACAAAAAAAGTGAAAGATGCCCTGCAACAAATGATTGACACAACACAACGTAAACTCGATAATTTCCGCAACGAACAAAATGTGATTTACAATCAAGGCGGTTTTAAGCAAGGCAAGAAATCGAAGCAGCCCCATTTTAAATCCGGTATGATGGCGTTGTTTATTGCCCGTGATGCGGTCAAGTTACAAAAACCTGACGAGAATGATAAAACCGATCACAAAGGAAAAATGACTGCGGCAGATTTCCAAATTTTGCAACGATCATTGGCGTATTTCAATTACCGTAAAAATTCGCTCAAACAGATTTTCGCACAAGCCGGTCTGACGAAGAATCCGGCGTTTATCGAGGAACTTCTAAAAGGTGATATGATTTCGATTGACCGTTTTTTCGAACATTATCTTGTGAACAAAATTAAATTTCTCAATGGATTTTTTAATGATCTTGAGAGTTGTTATGTTTTGCGGCGGCGATTTGTCCGTAACAATAAAAGAAACGAAGTCGGTTACATAACGAAATGGGCAAAACAACAGGAAATACAGAAAGAGCCGGTTAATTTACCACGCGGATTGTTTACGGATATTGTTATTGAACTCTTGAAAGAGAAGTTTCCCGACCGCGAACTGCCGCCGTGTACAAAAAAATTCGGAACACATAATGCAACATTTTTGATTCAAAAATTTCACGAATGGAATGATGACGGATCGCAATGGTTTTACAACATCCAACGCGACGCCAAAAGTCTAACGTTTCGAAAATTGACGAAGTTTCTGGCTTTGAAAAAGCCAAATAAACCTAATAATATTGATCTTACTGAAAAAACTCAAAAACGACTTTATGATCTTTGGGAAAAAGAACCGGCATTAACTACATTAAATTTAATTGCACAAGAATATGCGAAAAATTTAACCGATACAAAATCAGAGGAAACAATTGAAATAGAAAAACTTCGCCAAAAAATAAACATGTTGGAAACACAGTTAAAAGATAATAATTATCCGTTATGCAAGAGGAAAAATATCGAAATAGAATTACCTGATTTGCAAAAGAGATTGAACTGTATGGCGAAAAAATCCAACAAAATTCACGAAGAGAAAAATTATACAGATGGCGTAACGAAATTGTCTTATATTGTTTCTTCATTCGACAATATTGAGCGGACACTTCGACATACCCGTTTGCAAGATATTGCATTGTATTATGCAATGTTGGAGATGCTTAAAATGAACAATCTCAAAGGCATACGATTGCAGGAAATTAAGAAAGATGCATTTTTGTTGGGTGAAAAAGATCAGGAATTGAAGTGGACGTTTCGTATTCCGAACGCACAATTACCGTCGTGGGATAAAGTAACACTATTAAATTTTATCTTGACAGGCAAAATGAAAATCAAAAACTTTGGTAACTTCCGGCGGTTTATTAATGATATTCGTTTACCATCCTTATTGCGTGTTATGGTAACTTCTCATTGGATTTCAAAGGATTCATCAGATAATTATTATTCTGTTGATTGTAATATTATTGAATCGGAATTTGATGAATATGATAGAGGACGCAAAACCGTTTTTGAGATAATCCATGAACTGGAACAGTTGGCAATTGACAAATATAAGTTACAACCGAAGAAGGATAAATATTGCTACATAAGTTTTAGTCAAATCACAAAATCGTTGCAAATTTCAGATGCGGATAGACAGGTGTTGTCGATATATCGCAATGCGTTTGCTCATCATCAATACCCTGAGTTTACATACGTCTCTAAAAAGAAAGAATCGGCGAAGAGTATTGTTCAAGACAAAGCCCGTTTTGCAGATGAAAACAAACATTTGACGGCAAAATCTTTAGAGAAAAACTCTTTAACGAAACACATTATCGAACGTGTCAAAGTTTATTTCCAACAGGTAATTGATACAGAAAAAGCAGGATGGAAAACACCATAAACTATCCTGTACAAATATCAAATTGATCACCCCAAAACGAACAGAAAGGAGGTTAAAAATGGATCAAATTCCCGATTTTTTCTTTGGGAAATTGTACTTAATTTATTATAGAGAAAGCGGTTACAATGCTAATGTTTTAGAACCCGCCAATTTTTAGGGGGATTGAAACCTGGCTGTGTAAGTACCTCAAGTCCTCTGAGTTTTAGAACCCGCCAATTTTTAGGGGGATTGAAACTGAGTCATTGTGTAAAGACGATGAAGACTTTGTTTTAGAACCCGCCAATTTTTAGGGGGATTGAAACCTTTATTAGAGTTCGTCATAAAAATAAAAAAAAGTTTTAGAACCCGCCAATTTTTAGGTGGGATTGAAACATATAGGATTTTTGAACACATCACGTCGAACAGTTTTAGAACCCGCCAATTTTTAGGGGGATTGAAACTTTCCTTTTTGATGACATAAAAATTTTTCCTGTTTTAGAACCCGCCGATTTTTAGGTGGGATTGAAACACATTAGAGTTATAAATTGCCGGAGTTATTGTTTTAGAACCTTCCGACTTTTAGGGAGATTAAAACGACATGATTTTTTCTTCTAAATTAGACTTACGTTTCAGAACCTCCTGATTTTTAGGAGGATTGAAACAGTGAAAAAGAGTTTTATGATGTTGAATTGTTTTAGAATTGAGGGGAATCATTAGTAATTGTCTATTTAAAAATGATCCTCATTTACACATCAACATGAATTCGTCCCGAAAGAGCAACCTATTTAGTTGAGAGTGGAGAGTGGAAGAGTGTCGCATGCGGATTACTACCCAAACGGCAATAATTCCGCTTGCGAACACTATCCACTATCAACTCTCAACTATCCACTACGATTAACTATTTTGCGTTTTCGCGAACAATTTTGTAAAAAGTTTCTTTTGCCTTATTGCTTTGGGTAAGTCCGCGTTCTTGCACGAAATAAAGATAAACGAGATGGAGATTGGTATCGACTTTGCTGTCCGTACCACAAGCTCCGCTATGTCCGAAAACCCCATCGCCAGTTCCAACACAAAGTCCATAGTGTTGCGGAAGATGACCAGGTTGTTTTTTCCACATCTCTTTAACTGATTCCGGTTTAAGAATCCGTACACCATGAAATTCGCCCTCACCAAGAAGCATTTGATAAAACTTGACAAGATCATTCGGAGTAGAATAAAGACCGCCTGCCGCTTCAGGATAACGAATTTGCCGGTTTTCCAATGGATACGTCAATTGTCCATTCTCAACCCGTTGAAATGTTTTTGTATCATTATTTTGTGTATAAACTTCGGCAAGACGTTTTTGTTGTTCGAGAGTTGGCCAGAAAGTGGTGTCTTTCATTCCAAGCGGTTTGAAAAGACGTTGTTCCAAAAAATCCTCAAACAACATACCGGAAATACGTTCAACCACTGTTGCTGCAATATTAACTCCCATATTGGAATAACTGTGTTCTGTACCCGGTTGGGATTTCAGCGGCGTCATCACACAAGTTGTTAGAGCTTTGGAAAACGGTAAAAGATCAATCTTGTGTTTTTGTTGAAGCGGCGGAACCCACACCATACCGCTGGAATGACTTAAAAGATGACGAAGAGTAATCGGAACCGCAACCGGAACAAGAACTGTTCTGTTTTCGTCTTCTTTAACAGCAACCCGAAGATCTTTCAATTCTGGAAGATATTTCGTAACCGGAATATCCAAGTCAAGCTTTCCTTCATCAACAAGCATCAACACCGCTGCTGCGGTAATAGGCTTCGACTGTGAAGCAATCCAAAAAACAGTGTCGCCGCTCATTGAAATTTTTTCATCAACATTAGCATACCCGATGGCGTCCAATTGTAACACTTTGTCCTTATCACCAATAACAGTAACAATTCCCGCCAACTCGTTGTTGTCAATATAAGGTTGTAACGTTTCTTTGATCGGAAAAGATTCCGCTAATAATAATGTTGCAACAAACAGGTCGGTTAAAAGAAAAACAATTAAAAGAAAAACAATGGTTTTTTTCATGAAAAAACTCCTTTGTAAAAATTTTGTAAAAATAATGGTTAAAACAAACTTTTGTAATTTGTAAGTAAAACGAACAATGTTTTCTAATGTATTTTTCCGGGTGATTTCGGCATTTTGTGGTTTATTGTTCCCGTGAATTATTCAGAGGAAGGTGATGTTTCGCCGAAATATCACGTCGGAAATAGTTTACGAAACATTATGATAATATTACGCTATTGCCGGAGTTGGTTTGTTATGGTGTTGTAGGCGGCTGTTTTTAATTTCCGTCCGTAAACAGAGACCAATCAGCGAATCCCCCAATGTTAACGGTGTGTTTATTGTTTAAAACCTTTCGCTGAAAGGTTGCTTACTGAAGTTGTTTATCGGAACATTTATCAGAATGTTGAGCCAATTCGTCGAGACGATCTTCGAGAATCTGACCCGGTTTCAATAAATATACAGTATTATTATATGTTTCAAAATCATAGCCAAGAACTCCAAAAAAGATAAACGAAGTTCCAAAAATCATCATACCCAACGGGCAAATCCATAATAACATACTCATATCACCCCGATTTTCACCTTGTTCCGGTTGATTGATATTCGGATTGTTTGGAAGATACCGTACAGTTACACTTTTTTCTTCTTTCAGGTTAGTCCATTCGCGTTCGTAAAGTAAGACATCTTTAGTGTATTCTTTTCCATTGATTGTAAAAACGTATTCCAAACGGTGACCGCGCCCGTTAAAAAGGTAATGACATTTGATTGTTGCTTCAACAACAACTCCATTTTTCTGTAACTGTTTCTCTTTCGAATAGTCCCAATATCCCCAAATAAAACCGCCGCATTGTAACAGAGTAAAAACACCAAATCCCAATACAAACCAACAGCGTTGCCGTTTTTTCTTGCGGCGTTTTTCGAGCAATTCTTTTTCCCGATCATAGACTTTTTCTCCAGTCGCATTTTGAATCCGGCGCAATAATTCTGTTTCTAAAATATTAAAATCTGTTATTTTCATTGAAATACGCCCAATCACTTTACCCTTCCAATCGAATAACCGTAACAAATCGGTTGGAGCAAGCGGATTATTCGGGTCACCGAGCCGGTGATCAATTGTTGTAATAGATTCGTATTTCAATCGTTTTGACCAACAATATCCATTGATGACCACTGCATCAAAATCGAGAATTACTTGTTTTGCTGTCCGCATCAGCAAAAACACACTGGCAAACGCAAGAATTGGAATTACCGACAATCCGCCAATAATACCGGGGAATATACCATCACCCGGAGCCGGATTTTTCATAAAAAGCCAGAACAACATACCAATAAGACACACCGAAAAAGAAACACCAATCATGAGTAATGAAAAAATCTTTCCACTGCTGCGATTAAGTGAATCAAACGTTAATCTCTGATTTGACCATGTTCCGTTATCATACGGTAACCGATCTGATGAATTATCGGTTTTATTTGTTTCGGAAATAAAATCAGACATGGTTGTTTCGTTTTTTTTTAGGTTTTGTTTTTCAAGTGAAATGAGCGGGACCGACCAATTTTGCAACAACAGTAATTCCGTTTTCCGTAACCGTAAAACCGCGCCGGCGATCACAATCATGATCATAACCGATGCGTTCATCCGGCGGGATATTGACATCTTTATCAATAATTGCGTTTCGGATTTTCGCACCGCGTCCGACATTGACATTGGGAAACAGAATCGAATGATCAACACGCGAAAAACTGTTAATCCGGCAACTGTGCCCAAGAATCGATTTCGCAACAACACCGCCCGAAACAATACTGCCCGGACAAACAATACTGTCAATCGCCAATCCGGTTCGATCCCCATCCGCAAAAACAAATTTGGGCGGCGGAAGATTCGGATGGAATGTGTAAATAGGCCAATTTTCATCGTAAAGATTCAAATGCGGATCAACACTCACCAAATCCATACTAGCATCGTAAAAAGCATCCAATGTCCCAACATCACGCCAATACGCCTCCATTTTTCGGTTTTCGTCCATAAAGGAATACGCAAAAATCCGATAATTACCAATTAAGGACGGAATAATATTCGTTCCGAAATCGTGTTTACTTTCTTTATCAACCGCATCACGGCATAATTCATCGTACAAAAATTTTGCATTGAAAATGTAAATACCCATTGATCCAAGACAACGATTCTGTTGACCGGGGATTAATTTCGGATATTCCGGTTTTTCCTCGAAGCCGATAATTCGGAAATCCTGATTAACTTCCATCACCCCAAACTGTCCCGCCGCAATTTCCGGCGCAACAGGAATTGCTGCTACGGTTGCTTCCGCCCTGCTTTCAATATGGAAATTCAACATTTTGGCGTAGTTCATTTTGTAAATATGATCACCGCCCAAAATGATCACATATTCCGGTTGCTCATTTTCAATGGCGAAAATATTTTGGTACACCGCATCGGCGGTTCCGAGATACCAACTTTCGTCCACATATTGCTGCGGCGGAACAATATCAACATATTCCCCCATCTCACGGCAAAAATACCGATACCAACCAATAGAAATATGACGGTCAAGACTCATCGCCTTGTATTGCGTCAACAGCAGAATCTTTCGGAATCCGCTGTTGTAACAATTTGAAAGTGTAAAATCAATAATCCGGTAAGCCCCGCCAAAAGGAACCGCCGGTTTGGCACGATCTCGTGTTAATGGCTCTAATCTTGCTCCTCGACCGCCAGCAAGAATAATCGCTAATACATTTGTTTGGAACATCAGAAAAATTAAAGAATAATTAAAGAACAATTAAAGAACAAAAAAGATACTATTTCAAGCGTCTTATTTTAACCTTATTCACAAATAAAACAACCTTAATAGTTAATAGTTAATAGTTAATAGTTAATAGTGGCGCAAGCGGAATTATTGCCGTTTTGGTAGTAATCCGCTTGCGCCACTATTAACTATTAACTATTAACTATTAACTACCACGGCGTTTCCATCATTCCGACGATTTGATCGGCGATGGCGTCGATTTGTTGTTGTTCCATTGTCAGTTCGGATTGTCCATATTCCGCAACCAAATATCCCGTCGCAGAGGCTCGACCCGAACCGTCATGCCAAGGAATTGCATCGAATTGCCGTAAATCATTGTTGCGGCGGTCACGCCATCTGATTTGAATATTTAACGTTCCCTGAATCTCACGCGGATCACTGTAATTATTGACAATCGTTACACTTTTACTCCGATTAACAATTTGTCCTTCCAGAACACTGTCCGCTGTCGGACGACTAACCACTTTGTAAGAAGATCGGCTCTCAATTCGTTTGCAAACCGCTTCAGTCAAACGTTCCGCAATATCCCGATTGAAACTGTCCGCCTGAAATATCGGAACATAAACCGTTTGAATGTCCTGACCAAACAACGACTTCGCACCAACCTTATAACCAAGTCCAATACAACCCGTTAATAATAAACTCAAAACCAAAAAAAGTACAAATAATAAACGAGTCATCTTTACCATCCGCAAATTTTGAAAATTTTTTGTCCGCAGATTTTCGCAGATTAACGCAGATTGTTTTCTGTGAAAATCTGTGAAATCTGCAGACAATTATTAATTTACCGCATGAATATTCGGAATATAAACCATTTGAATATCCAGACCAAACAACGACTTCGCACCAACCTTATAACCAAGTCCAATACAACCTCTTTACTGTCCGCAGATTTTCGCAGATTAACGCAGATTGTTTTCTGCAAAAATCTGTGAAATTTACGGACAATTATTAATTTACCGCATGAATCCGACGTTAAACGAGAAGACTTGCCGTTCATCACGGCTGTCCTTGCTGATCGGGAACGCAAAGTCTAATGCAATTGGTGCGGGGCCCATCATTGGAATAGTCAGGCGAAGACCAAACCCAACCGCCACACGATAATTACTTTCCCAGTTTGTAATTGATTTTTCAACAGTTCCCGTATCAACAAAAATAGAACCGCGAATCATATCGTCCGCTGTAATTGGAAAAACAAGCTCCGCCGAATTATAAAATTCCATACAACCGCCGAGAATAGCGTCATTGTCATCACGCGGTGTAACACCGCGATATTCGAATCCGCGCAAACTGGTAAAACCGCCGCCAAAATAACGTTCATAAATCGGAGTGTTCTTTTCGCTCACTCCAAGACTGCTCCGAATCCCCAACACCCAACGTCCGCTGCGGTCAGGCCGCTCGTGTAACATGAAATATTTTCGGAAATCAAAATTGCCGCGAACAAATTGGTAATCGCCCAAAACTTGTTCAACACCCAATGTTATTAAATGTCCTTCTGTCGGCATATATTCGCTGTCGCGTGTATTGTACGATGCTTCCAGACCAATCGTGTACATTGGGTGATGACCAAGTGTCTGAATCAAATCCGACGAATACGGAGTTACTGGACGATAAATATGAACTTGTTGACCGCCGAGAATCAGCCGCGTCGAAAAATCCGGCGTCCAGAGTTTGCCAAAGGAAATCGAACCGCCAATACGGTCTTCATACCATTCGTCGTAATATCGTTCATAATAAAAACCGTTGACCCCAAAAGAATAATCAAGATCAAATAAATACGGCGTTTCCCAACTGACACTGTAACGCTGAACCTCCGTACCAGGAACCGCCTCAATCCGAAATCGTTGCCCTTTACCGCGAAAAGCATTTTTCCAATCACTCCAACGTAACCCTTTGGGAAAATTCAAAATATCAAAGTTTTGCTCTTCGATAATAAAACGCCCCATCAATCCAGCATCCGAACTTACCGCAACACTCATCATTAATTGACCAGTTCGCGTCTCTTGAACAACCCAACGCGCATCCACCGGATAAATCTTATTGGAAACTCCCGGCGGAGCATTCGGATCAATACGAATATTCGTGTTCTCGCCCAACGACGCATACGGATTGCCCAAAATAACCGATTGATTAACAGGTTGATTAACTTTGTGCTGCGTAAAAATCATGCCCTGATTGTACAAAACACCGTTGCCGACATTAATGGAATTGGTCGGCGGTGAAAGATAGGATGTCGGCTGATATTCCGGCGGAGTAATATTGGTCGGTTGCCCCAAAACTGTCATTGCTTGCGGCGGATCAAGAGATGGTCGAGACGATTGAGCGTAAGACGCCGAATAATAAGTCGTTCCATAAGGTCCCGTAGAACTCACCGAACTCACCGAACTCACCGCATTCGGATAACCGGACGGCAACACATTTTGTTGACCAAGCGGCGGGGTTGACGGCGCAATACTCCCGCTAATATTCATCGGTGACAATGTTGGTGATAGTGTTGGTGATAGTATTGATGACGGTGTTGATGACGGAGCGGAAGCCGGAAAATTGTTCGGATAATTTGCGTTGGAATTGTTCAAATAATTAGAATTGTTCAAATAATTGGAATTGCTCCTATAATTTGAGTTATTTAATGTATTGGAATTATTAAAATTATTGTTTGAAATTGTCGGCGGAATATAAATATTGGCGGAAGTTGGGGTTGTTGGGGTTAAAGTTACGGTTCGCGGCGGAGTGAAGGTTTGACCGCGATAAACTTCCTTGTGAACCGAATACATCCCCGATGAATCTCCAGAGGAAGAATCCGGCAAGGGACGTGAACGTTTCGGATCAAACTTGATTCGGAAAAAATCGGAGAAATTCTCCATTTCGGTTTCCAACTCCAATGAATTTTCCAGCAAATCATCTTCGTAATAAGAAACTTTTTTATTCCAAAAAATCGGAAACATCTGACCTTGCCAACATTTTGGATTTTGTCCGCGAATCAAGGAGTTTGCTTCTGCTTGTTTTGCGGCTTCCCGTTCTTCGTTTTCTGCATCTTCCAGAGCTTCTTCGGGAAAATCAAACAAAAATTCAGGAATTGCCCCTTGTGTTGGGTTTGCATTGAATAGTTGCGATGCCATGAGACGTCGGCGGCTGTTATTGATTTCGCTTGTCCGCAAAATATCACCGGGCCGCAACGAACTCCGGTTAAGAATCGGATGCCATTTTGTATAGGGATCGGCTCCTTCATTGCCGACAATTTCAACATGAAGAGTTCTTAAATAACCGCGCGGACCTTCTTTGATATTGACAACAACATCGACAAAATCTTCATCGATTCGCGGGTCGGGTTCTGCGGCGGTGAAAACATAACCTTGATCACCGTATTTATCTCTCAACCGTTTCATATCGCTTTCGAGCATATCCTGATTGAAATATTTTTCGCCGGGCAATTTCATTGTTTTGAGCAGTTCTTCTTTGCTGAAAACGTGATTTCCGACAAAACGGATTTCGCGAACACGGCAACGGGGACCTTCGTCAATAACAAATTTAACATTAACCCAACTTCGATTTTGTCCCCAACCGGTGTAACCGTTGGTTTCAACAAATTTGCGGTCAACTTTGGCATAAAAGAATCCGAGTTTCCGGTAATAAGCGGTTAGGGTTTCAACATCTTCATCTAATTTAGCGCGTGTAAATTCGCTGTTAATCCAGAAAAACCAACCCGGTTTTGACTGAATCAAGGTTTTGAGACGGGCAGAAGTGGTGATTTGATTTCCTTCAAATTCGGTATCGAGAATCCGTTGTTTGGGACCTTCACTAACAAGAAAGACTGCCCCGCGATCTCCGATTTGATCACCGCTAAGCACTTCAATATGAACCCGATAATATCCGCTGTCACGGTAAAATTGTTCCATTCGTTCTTTTGCCTGATGGACAGCAATTGGGTCGAGAGCGTCACCGGGTTTGATATTTGCTTCTTCGAGGAGAATTTTTCGGGTATGGGCGTTATTGCCGATAACTTTAACGTAATGCAAGATGGGGCGTTCGATAAATTGAAAGGTTACGATGTAACCTGACGGAGTTTTTTCGACTTTGGGTTTAACATCGATGAACCATTTTTTTTGCATTAAGGCGCGTTTATCTTCTTCGAGTACGGTTGGGTTGTAAGGGCGTCCCTGACGGGTTTTGATAATTTTGATCAGGTCTTTTGCTCCGATTTGCGTATTGCCGACAATCCGAACCGCCAACACGGAATCGGGATTACTCTGACCGGTTGCCGCACCAGCAAAATCAGAACTCGGATCAATATATTGAATCTTTGTTGTACTGGCAAAACCGGGTTGAGACGATTTTTTATCTTCCGAAAACGAAGACGGTGTTTGGTTTGGGCTATTTGTTTGCGCAAAGAGAATATTACCAACCAAAACGGCAACAAACAAAATTCCAAACGATATGATTTTGTTGAAGTAATTTTTCGTATATCTCATATTTTTTTGCGTGTTTACTGACGGAGATTTCGAGGAGGAAACAGTGAAGAATACTGATTTTTTTATCCTGTTGCAAGAGCATTTTTTTTAGAATGTCCAATGGGAACTTCTAAAAACATCAGGAACGCAGTCGTCTCGACTGCACATTGCCTATAAAAGTGCAGGCGAGACGCCTGCGTTCCTCCTAAATTAGTTTTTAGAAGTTCCCCAATGTAGAGACCCAATACATTGCGTCTCTACTCAATCCTGTTATCAATATAAAAATCAACAAAATCAACAAAAAACCCGATAATAACGCCCCATTTGAGAATAATTACCGCTTTTCGGTACGTACCGATTGCTTTTCGGTACGTACCGATTGCTTTTCGGTACGTACCGATTGTCTTTTGGTACGTACCAATTAACTTTTGGTACGTACCGATTGCCTTTTGGTACGTACCGATTGCCTTTTGGTACGTACCGATTGCCTTTCGGTACGTACCAATTGCTTTTCGGTACGTACCGATTTGTTTTTCGGTACGTACCGATTGCCTTCCGGTACGTACCGATTGCCTTCCGGTACGTACCAATTGCCTTTCGGTACGTACCAATTGTCTTTCGGTACGTACCGATTGCCTTTCGGTACGTACCGATTGCCTTTTGGTACGCACTGATTTCTATTCGTTTAACGTTGGTAATGAGTTGTTGCCAACGCCCCGTCGTTTGTTGTTGCTCCTTTTCAGACAAATGTTGTTTGGACAGTGTTGTACGGACAATGTAATGGAAATATAGAAACAACCAATTGAGAACAGGATTGAGTATCGTGGATATTCGTGAAAGTTCGTGGATAAAAAGAGTTTTTAGAAATTGCATCCATTGAAATATTACAAAAATTCTGATGAAATTTTGATGCTGCTGAATAGTTATGTTTTTTATCCATACGCTCCCATTCCGAAGAAGAGCATTTTTTTCAGAACTCGATAAACCCAATAATTTTCAGGAATTTCTTTATCGGGAAGAAAATGAGATTCGTGCGGAATTGCCGTATCAAGTTCGGCAAGAAAATCACGCCCGCTCATATCAACAACTTGTTCCTGACGTAAAAATTCACCCAACTCTTGCGGATAATCAATCAGAACACATCCTTGTGATTTTTCTCCGTCATACCGATCACGAATAAATTGTTGAAAATGTCTTAAAAAATTGCTTTCGTTTATTGTTTTATAAAAATCGCCGTTATTATCGTCCAAAAAATTTCGCGCAACAGTCAACGGCGGACACGGTTCAATACTCCCCTTGCTCCCAACCACAAACGCCATTCCCTTTGATGCAGGACAAACCGCTCGGCCTTGCGCATCCCAGTAAGTGTCAATGAGAATAATCGGCATTTTACGCCGTAACCAGAGTAATCGTTGCCGTAATTCCAATAATTGTTCCCGATTCACTGCAAGCTCCGAAGCAGAATCTGTTCCAACCGGACGGTAAATGTAAAACCAAAGATACAACGCCCCAAGTTCAATAAATTGCCGGATATAACCATCTGTCAACACGTTTTCAAAATTCCGTGCAGTAATCACCGTGGCAACTCCATAAAGCAACTTTTGACGACATAACTCCCGACAACCATGGATCGCTTTAGCAAATGTTCCCGCACCGCGTCGAGCATCATTTTCTGTTTCAAAACCGTCAATACTGATCAACGGAGAAACATTGCCGAGTTTTTTGAGCCGTCCGACATTATTTGTGTCAAGAAATTGCCCATTCGTAATCACCTGAAAATAAGCTTCAGGATGACCTTCCAACAGTTCCCACATCGTTGCGGTCAAAAATGGTTCGCCGCCAAGAAGCGTGTAAAAATAAACGGAATTGCGTTGACCAATCCGAATAACCTGTTCAATTTTTTCAAGAGGAAGCAAAACCGGTGAAACAATATTTCCCTTTTCCTGAACAACCCAACACCCGCGACAACGTAAATTACAAATATTTGTCAACGAGAAAAATAAAAACGGCGGAAAAAGAATACCGCATTTAATCCGTTTCCTAAACGCATGAAGTGCCAAAAAAGCCTTGAAACACCAAAGCCAACCCGCCTTAAAAAGAAGCCGCCAAGAAACTTCCCGAAAACATCGAATCATAAACGAAAATATCATAAAACAAAAATAGAAAAAAATATTGTTTATTTGTACCAATTCAATAGAATATTTATTTTAAACAACAGAATACACAGAATATTATTTTATTGTTGCGGGCAAGACGCCCGTGTTCTTCAATGTTCCCTTTTTACAAAATCCGCGATGTTCTACGGACAAGGTACTGAGAACAAAAATTCCGCTGATAGATTACGTTTTTTAGAAGTTCCTTTTATTTTAATTCACCAACGAGGATTTTGGCGGCGTCTTTGAGAAAGTTGTGAGCGTCTTTATCACGTTGGCAGGCGATGGAGGTATCCAGTTCGAGGAGCATTTCAACCGTCCAAACTCCGCTTTCATCCGGTACAAACCGCCAATGTGGTTGTACCGCAACCGATTGGTGTACCAATTCAAAACCTTCAACTGATTGACTAACCGTTTCAATTGGGAATGCATAAAAATCTGTTGGTCGGCTCGCTTTCAACCGAACATCCAAACCCAACCAATCATCATAAAGACCAAGCTCCATACCGTTTGTTAAATCAAGATTCGTACTCAAATTACCAAACCGTTGACTTTTGTGTCCGCCGGAACTGTGAAAATAACGGTTTTCCGAACCTCCCGGCATTCCGGCAAAATTCATTTCCACTGCAAAATGAATCCGGTAATCTTTTGGCAAATTGCTAAGCCGGTACGCAATTTCGACCGCCGAACTCCCCTCGCTTAACGTAATTCCCTTATCAACCCGAATTATTGTACCATAAGCATGGGCTTCACGCGACAAAAGAATTTGAACCCGTCCTGTTTTTTTGCGAACAACAGCATCGTATTCCGCCTGAACAAATTCACCGTGTTGACCGACACGCGATTGACGAACCGCATCAAAATCCGTATCGTAATCGTAAAACAAATCAATAAGACTCTTTCGCGGATACCAATCGTATTGAAGTTTCCGTTCAAGACCTTCCTGCTTAAAAATAATTCTTGGACTTCCGGTTTTTTCAAACTGATATCGTTGCGCAATTTTTTGGTGATAGGCTTCGGGTTTTCGGGTTAGGGTTGCGAGAAGGTTGTGGGCAATGGATTTGAGGTCTAATTCGTACATCATTCCGCCGAGATGGGGAACCACCAACAGGTTGACTTGATCATTGGTTAGCCGAACCTCATTTTTACCGTCAAAATTGAAGTCGGCGGTTTGCGATTCCACCCACGATCCCAAACGCTCTGTTGCTATATCAATCAGGTTGTCTGATTTAATCAGTTCCTGATAGACGGCGTTACGTAAATGCGGCAAGTAAATACCGCCGAATGCTCCATGCCAATATCCGCAATTACACTGGCTGCGGTACAACGATTCCCTTGCCAAATCAATATCCGCTCCGCTCCAACCTTGAGCAATTGTGTTGTGAAGCCGTGAACTAACACTCATCATTCGGCAATACATCTCGTCTGATTCAGGATAACGTACCTTGAAATTACGCCAAAAACCGCCATGCAGAAATTGTTTGATAATGAGCCAACGCGAATCGTGTTCCATATCGTTTCGGAGTTGATCGATTGCGAGTTGCTGATCTGGTTCCAGAACCCACTCTGTCATTTCACGGTAACTACCGTCAGGAATATAAATTTTGCCAAGCGGCGGAACTGATGCAATTGCTTCTGATGGTGTTGCGGTGATAATCCAGTCGCTGTTTTCCGACAACACATCGAAAAAACGATGTAACCATTTATCTTCGTAAACATGCCGATAAGTCTCGGGCCAAGAACCAAATTTTTCCCCATCATCAGCGTGAACCAAAACAGCTTGAGGGTCTTTTTCGGCAATTTCCGCCAGATAAGAGATAATATCCTCAATCTGACCAAACGGAATCAAATACCGTAACTTCTCACTCCCTGGAAAGACATTAATTATTTTACCGTCGTCTTCGGTCAAATAATACCGTGTTAGAGCGGATTCTTTAATTCCGGCAAATTTCAGATGTGAATCATCCAGAATTGTGTAATACATTCCGGCTTCCGCCAAATCACGTACATAATTTTGTTCCCAAACCCGTTCAGGAATCCAAAGACCGGCAACCTCCGCACCAACCCGTTTTTTTAACCAATCGGAAAACATTTCGATTTGACCAATCCGGTCACGTGACGACAACATTGCAAGAATAGGTTCAAAAAACGGACCGCCAATAATTTCGATTCGGTGTTGACGCACGAGAGTTGCGACCCGTTCCAGATATTCGGGATGCTCCTCCGCCAACCATTCAAACAACGAACCACTCGTATGGAGTGCCAACTTGATCTTGCCGTAACCTTCGAAAACATCAAGAAATGGAAGATAACTTTCCTGATAAGACTGCTCAAAAATATCTCCAAAATTACCAATGGGTTGATGATTGTGAATTGCAAAAATAAATCGAATAGGTCGCATAGGGAGGAAATAAGTGTTAAACCGGTTATGTAAGATGTATCAAAAAAACTTCTCTGATATAATCGGCAAAATTTATCAATTTCATCAATTTTATGGAATGTTTTAATTTTTTTACTAGTCCCGCCGGAACAAAAAGTGCATAACCGTAGGTTGCGATTCGCTTAACCTACGGTTATGCACATCTCGTCCCTGCGGGACTAAGAAAACATAAGAGATTTAAGGAAATACCACGAAAATATGAACAAAAAAATTATTCCACTGATATATTACAATTTTTTTGATTTTTGAATAGTTGAAAAAATCCTGTGTTGACAATCTGGAGGTTTTTGTGTGAATTGCAAAACTCATTCGGTTGCGATTTACTTTTTTTGCCGCTTGTGTTGTGATAAACAAATCGCAACGATTTCAATGAAACCTTATAAAATAAGATTCCGTTGAGATATTACAGAAGGCTATAATACTAACCGCCCCTAGCGGAGCTAATATAAAAAATAAAAATTACACTGATAGATTACGTCAGATTTATTGGTTACATTTTATCTATTAGTTACGGGGAACTTCTAAAAACCTAATGTAAAAAATTTATTGTTGGAAGGAACGCGGTCGTCTCGACCGCATTTTTAGGCGTTTTTTGTAAAAAAACAGGGCAGGCGAGACGCCTGCGTTCCTCCT
>JAITIZ010000651.1 GCA_031279215.1 Planctomycetaceae bacterium | reverse complement strand
CACCACCCCCCCCCCCCCCCACGCGCGCAATACAACAACGACAACCCGCCAAACCCCCCGGGGCGGCGCCACTCTGTAGTGGAAAGTTGATAACGGATAGTGGAGAGTCTTCACGTTCTAAACTATTTCCTATAAACTTTTTACAACTTCTACGCTCTTCACCTTTTGGCTTTACATTAGTCGAGCTTCTTGTGGTGATTGCGATTATCGGCGTGTTAATCGCACTTCTGTTGCCTGCCGTTCAAGCTGCCCGCGAAGCGGCAAGACGGATGCAGTGTACCAATCACTTAAAACAAATTGGGATTGGTGTTCATAACTTTCACGATACAATGAATGGTTTACCACCAATCTGTTTGTACACAACATCAACAGGTGCAACAACAGATCAACAACGTCCGACATTTTGGATGTTAATTTATCCGTTTGTTGAGCAAACGCCACTTTATGAAAAACTGACAAGTTACCAAACAGGAAGTAGCCCTGTTGTTATCGGATTCAATAATGTTTTCGGTAACGTTTGGTGGAACTCGCTTTCCACAGAGGATCGAAACGGATTTGGTTCGGTTTCGTTTTATCGTTGTCCGACACGTCGTGGTTCCGGTCCACAAATTTATTATGATCCTACAGTTGCGACAGATGCAATTAATTGTACTTGTGATGGTTATCTGGGTGGTCCTCTTGGCGATTATGCAGCCGTCATTGCTTGGAAAACAGGCTCTGATTGGTATAATCACGAGAAAGATACACATTTGCATCTGTCGCCGAGCCCTTTTCGTACCGCCATTACTTTGAATACGGCAAAACCTGGTGAATGGCAATGCCGTGATACGATGGCGTGGTTACAGGATGGTACGAGTAACCAATTTGTTATCGGTGAAAAACATATTGCGGAAGGAGGAATAGGAAACACATTACCAACCATGTCAGAAAAAAGAATCCATGGTGACTTTCCTTACCATGCTACGGGAAACCATCGAAGTATTGGTCCGGCACGTCCAATAGTAAAATTCTATGTAGATGAAACATCCTATTCGGCAATTCCTCTTGCCAATGACAAAAAAACTTCATCTGGTGAACTAATACATGACCTTGTACGCGGCGGTTTTGGTAGTTGGCATCCCGGTATTGCTAATTTCCTGATCGGAGATGATTCTGTTCGAAGTATTCCCAATACGACAGGTACTGCAATACTCAAAGCACTTGCAATAGTTGATGATGGTGTTGCTGTCAGTCTGCCATAAAGTTGATGATAACCAACTTGCCCCTGTTTACGGACGTAAGTGGAAACAACATCAACAGTTGCGACCCTTCCGCGAAGGGTCGCCTACCTCGGGATAATTCACGTGAACAATAGACCACAAAATGCCGAAATCACTGGATGATAAATAATAGAATCGCTACTGAATCGTTACCAATAGTAACAGTTTTTAGAAGTTCCCTTATGTACCAATTCGCCCCGTAAGGGCAGAATAATAGTGGAGAGTGGAAAGTTGATAGTTGAGAGTGCCGCAAGCAGATTACTACCCAAACGGCAATAACTCCGCTTGCGGCACTCTCAATTATCAACTATCAACTAAATAAGCTGTCCTTTCAGAATGGAAGAAAATAGAATCAATCATCAGGGAAAGGTTATTAAAATAAACTGTTACCACAAAGTATAAAATAACCTCAAATACTAAGAATAAGAACCGTAAAACTAAAACCGTTGAGAAAAGCATGGAGCATGATGCACGGGAATAAACGTCCGGTTCGAAAATACAACACACCAAGAATAATCGAAAAAAGAAAAAGCGGTACCGGATCAGTAACTCGATCAGGAAAATTGTTGCACAATAACCAGTGTAAAGAAAAAAGAAACGGAGCAGATGCCAAGAAAATTCCCGCAGCAATAAGTATGTCATAAAATATCCGGTTTGGCTTAAATACAAATTCCCAAATACCAACTCCGCGAATTACCGCTAAATAAAATATTCCAAAACAAAATAGAAATAAATTAACAATCCCAACACCAATCATTGAATAAAATTGAATATCAACCGGTTGTTCCGTTCGTTTTCCGCCATGAGCTAATGCAAAAATAATTGAAATAACAATAATAGAAAAAAAACCCGGTATGAATAGAAAACGAAACGGAAAATATTTTGAATATTTATAATAGTTCCTCCAATAATTTGATTTTTTTTCCAGCCAACCCAGAAAAAGCAAACGGAACAAAAATTCTTCAGTTATCGGCGCAGTAAGAACCCCACTAAAAAATGCAACAAATAAAATAATCGGCGATTCTTTACCTTGTTCCAAAAGTTGTGAAAGCGGATGCTGAGTTGTTGTTTTGACCGGCGGAACAACATTAACCGAATCAGTTTGTCCCGAAAAAATGTACAACATCGCTCCAACTCCTCCTCCCAACAGAATGAGCCAGAGGAAAAATAATAGGAATACATCAAAACCATCCCAAGAAACCAAATGTCTTTTTTCAGAATATTCAGATTGTACGAACATTGTATGAACAGTTCCATTGTTACGATTTTCGCAACAATAAAAGAAAAGGTAATTGTCTATTTAAAAAATGATACCCATTTCCCCATCAACATGAATTCGCCCCTATCAAGGCTAAAACAAAAATTCCATTGATATATTACCAATTTTTTAATAGACAGTTACAAGGAAATCAGTATCTATTGTTACATATAATTTAAGTTCCTCTTGGGCGAAAGATTTTTTTGAGGAAATCAAGTTGGTCGGGTTGAACCGGTTTATTCTGAATTTGTTCAAGCCTAGTTCTTGCTTTTTCTGCATATTCTGTTTGAGGATATTTGTCCAATAATTTTTCATAATACAATTTGGCAGAACCATAATATTGTTTTTTGTCATAAAATTGTCCTATTGTCCATTCTCGTTCTGCTTGACGCTGAATAATTGTTTCTTTTATTTCGAGAATTTCTTCTTTTTCTTCGTCATCCAATTCGGAATTAAACTGACGAAGTGTTATATCGGCTAGTTTTTGGGCTTCGTCAAGCGTGGTACTGCTGTGTTCGGCTCCCATATAGGCATTGGTTCGCGCTTCCAGTTCAAATTCGTGGGCTTTGGTAATATGTTCGCTAAGCGGATAATTTTCACGCAAAAAACTGTAATAATAAGCAGCATGATTATAATTATCGTCGCCTTTATATCGCCCTTTCTGTAAGTACGCTGTTGCCAGAGCCATCACCGCATCATCGGAAATCGGACCATTCGGGTCGTTAATAAAAATTGTTTCATACGCCTTCTTTGCATATCCAAAAGTATCAAATGCCGGACGCGATTTTTCCGTTATATTTATTGCCGAAACTCCCCGCCGATCTTCCGCCTCCCAATACCGAGCAATCAAAAATAAACGCCGAACACCATTATCAACATATTTCGAATGTTGATATTTAATCAAAAGTTTTTGATACGATTTCATTGCCCGCCAATAATCTTCACCAAAAAAATAACATTCTCCGGCAAGATGTAATGCGTCTTCTTCCAACAACGAATCAGGATAACGTTTAGCAGCTTCCGAAAACAGTTTTGCCGCCTCAAGACATTTTTTATGATCTTTCAAATCCGGTGTTGCGAGTAGGATTTCCCGTCCTTTTTTCATCGCAGTATTTGCTTTGGTTTCGTCCGGTCCCAAACCAACCCAATCACGAACTTTGGTAAAGAAATTAACCGGATCAAGAATAGACCAATCAAACCCTTTTTGTTCCTCTTTTTCCCAGTCATAAACCGGTAAATTGTCAAACCCCTTCGTTTTTTCTTCGGAATATCCAACCTGCCGAATAATATCCTGCTCTATTGTTTGTTGTTGTTCACGTGTTTCAAAAGGACCATTCCATTTTGGTAACGGTTGGAGATAAGCCGGTGTTCCGTCTTTACGCTGAGCAGCAGCCAGTTCCGTAAGACGGGCTTTTTCCATCTCGTCTTCTTCACGTTTCGCTAATTCCTCAATAGAAACCGCATTTTGAATGTCGTTCAAATTGTTCACACCCCACGGATCCGTGATTGGTGTAACAGAATGCGCCGGTTGCGCCGAAAATGTTGAAATCGGTTCCACCGGATTATGACCCGCCGGTAAATTCCAAGGATGTTCCCGAACAACCGATGAAGCTTGCGACATGGCAACAGTTGCCGAACCCTCAAAATCGTTTTCCAACGGAACTCCCGAAACAGTTGACGGTAACGTGTTTATCGGTAACGTATTTACCGGTGATGGATTTACCGGTGATGGATTCATCGGCAAGGTATTCGCCGGCGATGAATTCACCAACGATGGATTGGCCAACGATGGATTTGCCGGCAAGGTATTCGTCGGTGATGGAGTTATCGTTTGGGCAGGAAACGGCGAAACGATTGGTTCCGGTGTTACGGGAACTGTTGACGCCGGAAACGGTGTTACTGAAACCGGTGTTGCGGGAGTTGGTAACACCGGAACCGATTCCGTTTGTGAAGATGTTAGAAATGGATCATGGATGTATTGCGCCGGCGGAGTAACCGGAGTAACCGGAGTAGCGGTTGCCGGAAACGGAAACGGAACTTCCGGTACTGCAACAACTTGCGAACTCGAAAAAGCGTCCGGATTTTGACTTCCGTTCCATATAGGTGCCTGACCGCGAACTCCCGGTGTTAGCCAATGTCCCGAATCCAATGAAGTACTTTGACAACCGGCTGTTACCGAAAAAATGGTTGCCGATAAAATAACGTACAAAAATAACAGTGTGTGATTTCGCATGAACTTTTGTAAAAAAAATAATGTAAAAAATAAAATGTGTGAAAAAAAAAGAACCGAAATTCCTTTTTTTGTACGACATATTCATTTTCTATTTCTGTTTTTCCGAGTTTACGTTATAAATAGTAATTACGTTTTACATTTCTTCTTTATCGTTTTGAGCGATAAAACTCAGCCAATCATACAATCGTGGTCTTCTTCCAAGCAGATGACTGAAATAATGATTATGCAAACCGCGTATTTCGTTCTGAACATTCCGTTCTAATTTTAGGTGTTTCCAATTTTCGGTGATATCGTGCGGGTCTGTCAGTTGTTTTATTCCATGCAATGCGTTGGCGGATATGGAAGTTAAAAATTGCCCGTGTCCTCTTTGCCGTAATATTTCAGCGCAACGGAAACATAGTACACCGCCATCAATGTAACCAAACGCAATCCGTTTTTGTTCCGGGGTTATTATTTTGCCGCATTCTGCACAATTCCTAAGCGATGGTTGTTGTCCGACAGCCTTGAGGAGCAAACCTTCAAAACGAATCAGGCTTCGCATTAACAAGGTTCCTTGTTCAAGTCGGGCAAGCATTTTAACAGTCAGATCATAAATTTTCGGATTGTAATCATGTGTTTCGGTTAGGGAATCAACTAGTTCAACAACATAATAACTTGCAAACAAACCGGCAAGGTTCGATTCCACAACCCGAAACCGGCGAATTAGTTTTGCCTCTGTCAACAAATCAAGTACATCACCCTTTTTGTGAAGGAAGGATACACGAATTTGGGTGAGTATGTCAAGAGCAGACTCAAAAGGACTTTTCAAACGCCGCCCGCCCTTCGCTAATGCCTCTATTTTACCAAATTGGCGGGTAAAGAGAGTTAAAATAAGACTTGTTTCGCTAAAATCAACAGTTCGAAGAACAATAGCATCGGCATTTTCCATAAAAAGAACCCGCTAAAAAAAATTAATTATATGCTCTTCAAATTTTTAAAATTCAGTTTTATTGTAATTATTCAGCAGAATTTTTGTTTTTCCCTCTTAACCCCGCAGCCAAGACGCTACTGAATAGATACGTTTTATTGAAAAATATTGCCGTGCGTTCCTATTGAAAAATTCGGTAGATTCTGCTTATCCCGCTAAAATCGGTTTATTTTGTCAAAAAAGTTTATTCTTCATATTCTGTTAAAATTTGAGCAAGATTAGTTGTTTTTTCGGGTAAAGATAATTGCTCCTAATTCCGAAACAAGAACAGCCAAAAGAATCGTAACACACCCTAACCCCATTTTGAAATTGAACACGTCCTGGTAATACCAAACAGCGGCAACAGTTGCGATAATGGGTTCAAATTGAAACAGAATCATTGCTTTTACGGGGGTTGTATATTTTTGTGCTGCGGTTTGGAGAAAAGTTAGGGCGAATGATCCCAGTAAAGCTAAATAACCAAGACAAACAAAAAATTTCCACAAGTCCGGGGAATTCCAAAGAAATCCTTTACCGAGATCGGGGTGTAATGGGGAAATAAAACGATTTGTTTCGAAGATGATTGTTACGAGCAAAAGGACGGGAATTGCACCGAGGAATTGGAGCATGAGCATTTTAGCGGTGTTGGCGTCTTCTTCCATTTCAGAGGTGTAAATATCAATGTAGTTCAAATAAAACGCCCAAAGCGGAACACTGCACAAGGCAATAATATCACCGGTTTGAATATTTTTAAACTCTTGCAAATCCGGATCAACAAGAAGATAAATACCAAACAGAGCCAGAAGAACACCGATAATATTCCAGATTGTAATTGGTTTTTTGATGAGAAACCACGAAACAAAAGGAACCGCCGGTAACACCAAAGCGGTAATAAAAGAAGCTTTAGCGATTGTTGTGAAGTTAACGGCGTAAGTTTGTAAAAGGTAAGCTCCTCCAAACAAAGCACCGAGAAACAGACCTCGTTTCCATGTTTTCCATTTTAGTGTTTTCAGACTTAGACAGCCGAAAAAGAAGAAGGTAATCAACAAAGCAGCAGAAAAACGAATCAATAAAAACAACGCCGGTGATACAAAAAATAAACCTTCTTTGACAAAAACATACGAAAGTCCCCAAATAACTGCCGCGATAAAAATTAAAAATTCTGCGTGTAATGGTTTCATTGCAATTAAAATGTGTAACATAAACAACAAGATATGACGAAAATATTTATTTTGTTTCTTTCCGTTTACTTGTTTCGTTTATTTATTTTTTGATGGTTTGTATTCCAAAACGATAAATTTACAAACAACTCTTGAAAATGGTATTATAAATGATTACCAATTTCTTATAATTTTATAACATACAATACTATTGGATACAAGTATGCGGTAACCATTTATTTTAATATATCCGTGGAATTTTTGTTTTTCGATCTTAACCCAGCTAGGAGCAAGAGGTACATAACCGGCGGTGGAATGTAACGCAATCGCCGGATGTTTCAAATGTTATTTTCGTTGCAAAATAATGTTTCGCCGTGTACGTATGAGATTGGAACATTTCTGATTTGTCCAAGTGTTGCCGGATCAAGTGTTTTTTGAAACCGGACATCAAGATAACGATCAGCAGTACCGCCATGAACTGTTTCAAGTAACACAGAAAGAGTTGTTCCAACCAATGAAGATGCGTAATTAATTCGTAACCGTTTGGCAATTTCCGCAAGTTGCGAAGCCCGATGCCGTTGGATTGGCGGCGGAACCGGATCGGAAAATGTTGCCGCTTCCGTTCCTTTGCGCGGACTGAAACGGAAAATATGAATCTTTGAAAACTGTAACCGTTCAACAACACGGCAAGTTTCTGCAAATTGCTTCTCCGTTTCACCCGGAAAACCAACGATAATATCAGTGGTCAAAGCAAGACGATCAAAACGCGCAACGATTTCTTCACAACATCGAATAAACGGTTCAGCAAGCCAGCGTCTCCGCATTCGGCGTAACACCTCATCACTACCGCTTTGCATGGAAAGATGAAGATGCGGACAAATTCGTTGCGGATTTTGAAGCATCAGATCAATCAATTCCTCCGAAACTTCAACCGCTTCAAGACTGGAAATCCGAAGACGAAACGGTTCCTCCATTGCAACAATTTTACGAACCAATGTTGCCAGATTTCTGTTACTGTTGTCAAAATCCGTTCCATAATGTCCAAGATGAATTCCCGTTAAAACAATTTCACGATAACCGTTTCGTGCAAGAGTTCTAATTTCTTCAAGGACATTGTTTTCAGGACGACTTCGAAGTATTGGGCGTACTTTGGGAATAATGCAATACGAACAACCAACCCGACAACCATCCTGAACTTTAACATAAGCCCGATGACGTTCACCAAAAGATTGAATCCCGTTTGGTAATTCAGTCAAACCAAGACTGCTTAAAAATTCAGGAACTTCCTGCTTATCTGAAATAATTTTTGAAACACCCTTAATCTCCAGAAGAGGTTTACTGTTATGAGTTGCGGAACATCCCATAACAACAATTTCCGCACCGGGGTTTTCACGAATCAGTTTACGGATGGCCTTTCGCCCCTTCATTTCACTTTCCGATGTTACCGTACAGGTATTGACCACAACAAGATCAGCCGTATGTTCCGGACCGGATTCTGTGTAACCAAGCCGCAATAAACCAGTACGAATATATTCCGTTTCGTATTGATTGACCTTGCAGCCAAGTGTGAAAAGCCGAAAAAACAACGCCGTACCTCTTCTTTGTTGGGATTGAGAATTGTGGTTTGTGATGCAAACGGATTTAGATTTATAATTATTGTGCTAAAATCACGCTTGCGCTGCAAATCCCCAATCCTAAAGCACACATCCCTATCTAAATAAATCGGAATATATTTTTGAAACTGTTTCCGGCGTTACTTCTCCATCCCAGACGGCAACAATGTAACGGAATGTCAGTGAACTATTGGGTTTCATCTCAACCGGTTGACGATGCAGATTGAGCGTGATACCGAGATACGCAAATGTCTTACCGGTATCGCCCATTGTGAACGCCATCGTCGGAATCGGATTGGACGGATAACCCAATACCGCAACAGTTACCGGTTCACCGTTTAACTTCGCTGTGTACGCCATCCAACGACATAACGTTAATCGTTCATCAATACGCATGCGTTCAGTAACCTTGTTTGTGTCGGAATCACTGAAAAATCGACCGTTTTTGTCCATCGTTTGATCAAACCGTAAACCAAGACCGAAATAATGATGATTACTCTTGTCGAGATTCGCACCTTGTTCGCCCGCATTCAATGTCGTTTGCCAATCCAATAGCGTAACATTTTCTCCGGCCGAAACAGAAATTTTACGGTTTTCTTTAACCAATATTTTCGATTCACCGTCTATCCAATGGAGTTCCGATTCCAACAACGATGTTTCAATATCGAGTGGTGAAGGTTTTATGGAAACAGTAATTTCCTTGCCATGCTTCGGCGTAAACTCTTCCCAAAAATTACAACCATTCACCGCAATCGCAAACATCAAACCGTGATGATGCAAATGATCATAAGGAGCGTCACGCAAAATATTATGCCCCGACGGTGTTCGAAGTTTTTCGATATACGGCTTACACGGAACATTTTCAAAACGATAATCGGCAATAATTTTATTATTGCTTTTCAAAACGATTTTTGACGATTTCTGATCCGATAATTGTTTTACTGTTCCGTCTGCGCCCAGTTGGTAAAGATTACCGTTACCAACAACAAACAACGTATGTCCTTTACCGTCAGGATTCGTTTGAGTAATCAGATTTGAACAGGCAAATGTATTGTGGAACGGAATATCTTTCCACAATTTTGATTCACGGTTATAAACAATCGGTTTTCTTCTATTGTCCAGCGCATAAAGAGAATCAATATCTCCCCCATTTTTGCCAAGCGTCATACAAAGAATTTTTTGATCCGTTAACTTTTCAAGCGTTTGATTTTGAAACAGATACAAATAAGTAAAACCTAATTTATTTAATACAACAATTTCGTCTGCCGGAGAATCGGTAAAATTGCCGGTCAACAAAGCAACGATATTGTCGCCCGCGCTTCTTCGTGAATAAGTCAACCATTTCGGTGAAAAAACGTAAAGATTGCCGTCTGTAACAACAATGAAGTCGTCAAACTTGTTATTCAGATTTAATTGACCCGATGTTGCTTGCACAAAGTTGCCGGAAAGCGGCAACCAACCTTTTTCCATAATGTCTTTTGTCCAACGAAAAGTGTTACCGGAAAAGGTACTAGCCAACACAGATGGAAACAATTCATCGCCTGACCATTGTCCGATTGTAAAGGTTTTGATGTTATTTCCAAACGGTCCCAATATTTTTTTCGTTTTAAAACTGTAAATGTTCAACGCCTTTCGTGCGCCGTCGAGAAATATCAACTGATCGCTTCCTTCTTCAAGCAGATCGGCAGCGGCAAGTGTGTAAATTTTGACGTTTGGAACCGGTTCTGTAACAGTTTTTCCGTCGAAAACACGAACAATCCCGTTATCGTCCAGCCACGCAACACCAAAAGTTCCCGAAGTCATTGCGTGATTTGTGTTCTCAATCGCGTTGGCCAATGGTATCCAGGCCAACACCCAAAACAACATGAAAAAGTATCCATAGTTAAATCTCATTTTTTAATTTTTGGTTAAGAGGTTAAATAAACAACACATCGAATAAATTCAGCATTCCAGCAAAAACCGGAAAAATCAATATTTCGTAACTGTTCGTACACAATCGAAAAATTACAATATTGTATCCGGTTTTTGTTTTAGGATTTTTCTAAAAATGTTCTGGATATTACCGAATTTACTTTAGTGTTTCAGTAAATTCGTCCAGAGTCCGGCTGTCAATCACTCCAGAGATCAACGATTCTAAAGCAATAGGGTCGGACATTTGGCGAATTGTTACTTCAATTTGTTTGGGAATTTTTTTAAATTTTGCACGTAATGCCGCCACAACCATATCTTGTTTGCCTTCCGCTCTACCTCTGGCTCTACCTTCCGCTCTACCTTCCGCTCTACCTTCCGCTCTACCTCTGGCTTCACCTCTGGCTTCACCTCTGGCTTCAAGTTTTTCTAAAAATGTTAAGGACATTTCTGTACTCCTTTCTTTGTAAACAGGTTTAATAATTTCGTCAATTGATTCCGACGTTAATTCTTTTTTCTTATTTTTGATTGCTTTATCCATGTATCGTAAAATTTGTTGAATCCAATATCTGGTTTTCTCATCATCCCGAATAGCAAACAAGGGATCCAGGATTTGTTTACGGACATCGTAAAGTGTTCCGTCGGTACCGCGTTTGAGCAGTTCGAGAATCACCCGCAATAATGGAGCCGTACCAAATTCATTGGGTTCCAACACCGATAAATCAACCATAATATAATCGAATTTTGGTATAAACCGTTTTGTTCCGGTAACTTTAGCGATGTATTCATCCAACATCGGTTTGGTAATGATTGGTTTTGAACCGGTGTGAAGGACAATCAACAACGGTGCCGGTAACACAAAATCGGAATTTTCAGGATTTTTTGATTCGGAGAAAAACTTGTTCCAGATAGCCACTAAATATTTGAGCAATTGGAAAGGCCAAGAGCGTTTCCGTTCACTTTTATGTTCAAAAATGAATACGACACCGGCAAGACCTTTTCCTGATTTTAGTGGAATCCAGAAGATTAAATCAGCGATTCGTTGTCGTCCTTCGGGACCGAAAAACTGAGTTGGTTCTAGTCTGATTCGTTTGAGGTCAAGCAATTTTAATAGTTTGCGACCTTCACGTGTTTTGCCGACGTAAAGTATCAAAAATTCAACCACGAGTTCAAGATTGGCGAATACCGCACGAACAAACTCGTCGTGAATATTGACTGCCGTATTTGATTTACTTTTTTTGGCTGATTTTTTCATTGCTTTGATCAAAGGGTAAAAAAAATAACATGAATATTCCCGTAAACTCGTTTTAATTTTTTAATTAAGGGAACTTCTAAAAATAAATTTTTAGAGATTCTCATTAGCATACAATAAGATATTGGGAAAGTAAACAATTGGAAACTTCTAAAAATTCATTTTCAATCACAAAATTATTTGTCCCCCAATATCTCCAACTGTCCCTAAAGTCCCTAAAAATTGGGACAATAGGAACGATTGTGACTAAGGGGACAAATGATTTTTAAATCAAATTTGTGTTTAGGAAAGATCTTTTTAGAGGATTCCTATTTTAATTCATTTTAATGGCTTGTTTTTCAAAGTCGAATATTGCAACTTTGTTTTCGCGGTGTGAGAGGATTCCCATTGACAGCGGAGCCTGGACACGAACAGCCAACGCAATCGGGCACATTGGTTCCTGCCGTGTTTTGACGCAATCCAACAGATTTTTCCAAAGTTTTCCGGTATCACCGTTACCTGCCCATTTGATTTTGATTTCTTCTTTCCCTTTGGCAAACGGTACGATTCTTATACCTTTATCGTAATCAGCTTTTGAACCTTGCATCATTCCCCATTTGATCAGACCGTCCGTTCCACGAATGACGGTTTCTTTATCGACGTGATTCGAAAGCGAATTGGTCATCACAACACTTGGACCGTCTTTGTAGTCCGCGATGATATTACACTGATCGGGGACTTCACGGTTGTACTGAAAAGTTCCGCCTCCGCCGAAAACGCG
>JAITIZ010000556.1 GCA_031279215.1 Planctomycetaceae bacterium | reverse complement strand
ATGATTAAATAACGAACCGTGTAAAATTTCCTATCGCCCTTTCAGGGCTTATTAATTAGGGTTGCTTTGTAACCCACCCCGTTGGGGTGGGCTATAATCCTAACGCCCTTTCAGGGCTATTATAGTTGTTATTTACAATAATTCCACTGATATATTACTTACAGAATGAGCACATTTTTTTTAGGGAACTTCTAAAAACATCAGGAACGCAGTCGTCTCGACCGCATTTTTAGGCGTTTTTTGTAAAAAAACAGGGCAGGCGAGACGCCTGCGTTCCTCCTACATATTAGTTTTTAAAAGTTACCGTATAATTTATTATTTTGTATGTTTTGTATTTTCAAAAATGATTTGCGAAAATTTGCGAAAATTGGCGGACTAAAATTGATTATTGGGCAGAATTTTATTTTTCCATTTCGTCGATATAACGGCGGAGACGTTCTAATTCTCCGGTAATAGAGCGGAGTTTCAACATGTTTTCAACACGTTTAACCAATTCAAATTTATTGATGGGCTTACTCAAATAATCGTCGCAACCGGCATTAACCGCCCGCTCAATATCACCTAATTCACTCAATGCAGTTACCATAAGAATCATAATTCCTTTTGTTTTCGGATCATTTTTAAGTTTTTCGCAGACTTCAAACCCGCTCAATTTCGGCATCATAATATCAAGCAGGACCAAATCAGGTGAAAATGAAGTAACTAGTTCAAGAGTTTCAGCGCCATCGGCTGCGGTTTCAATTTGATAATCGAAATTCGCCAGATAAGCCTCTAAAAGTTCAACATTAGCTAAATTATCGTCGGCAATCAAAATTTTATAAGACATAATACAATATCTTTAACCAAATTGGGCTTTGAAACGAAGATCATGAGCCTTCCCAAGCGCTTCTTCCGCTTGGTCACGACGACCAACTCCAAGACAGTAAGCACTAAGAATTGAAAAACCAAACGAATCATTCGGCTCCAATTCACAATATTTTTCCATATTCTGAATTGCCGCTTCCACATCGCCTTGTTTTTTGTAAATCGCCGCCAACGCATTATAGGCAAGCGCAAAATCAGGAAATCCTGTTGTTAATTGTTTTAGGGCATCGATTGCTTCGGGAAGTTTGCCGGAGCGTTGAAGTTCAATACATGCATCGTAAGTCTCCATAGGAGTCATTGCTGTTTGCTCTTTCGTTTGTAAAAAAGGGGGAAAAAAATAAACCAAAAAGACGAAAACCAAAAATTGTGTATTACTTAAAATCAATCCCGTCAGTATAATATTTTTGAAAGACAAATCAACCACGACATATTATCTTTTTATCTTTATGAATAAAAAAACGGTGTTGATTAGTCATTATTGATAGAAAAGGAAAAATCAATAGCATCGTTTTTTCTTTTTACACAATTGCCATGCGAATTGCTTGATTCTCCTTTCGTTTTGATTTATAAATAACTACTCAAATTTTGGGAGTAGGAAAAAGATCATGGCGGAGTAAGCCCCGCTGTTAACAACGGGGTTTACTCCGTGCGAGTGATTACAAAATAAAAATTCCATTGATAATATTACAAATTATCAAAACTTTAAGTTTTATAGAATTATCTATCTGTTTTTTTCTCATGTCAAAGCGCCGTAAATATCAGGATGTTAGCGAGTTGGTGTTGCCGGAGGTTTCTCCTATTCATTATTCGCGAAAACACGCTCACACCGAACCCGATTCCCAACACCGTTCCCAAAAGAACAAACCGGCAATAGATATTTACCGAATCTTTATGTTCCCGCTGCGAATTTTTGGTTCTATTATGGTTGGTGTGATTATTCTGGCGATTATTCTTCCTTTGCTTGCGTGGGGAACACTGATAGAGTCGGAATATGGTTCTGCGGTTGCGCGTTTTACACTTTACGGCAGTCCGTGGTTTGTTGTATTTTGGGCGGGACTTGGAATCAATATCCTTTGTGCCATGTTGCTTCGATTACCTTGGAAATGGACACATTTTCCTTTTATTCTGGCGCATACAGGTATTCTCACATTGTTAGTTGGTTGTTACCTAACATGGATTGGCGGTGAAATTGCTCAGATTACGCTTCCTGAAGGAACAGTTGGTACCAGAGCGATGAAACCTGACCGGCAGCATTTTACGGTTGGTCCGATTTTGCCCTACAATTCTTCGCAAACATCTTTGCAACAGAAGTTGGCGGATATTCCTTTTGAGCCGGGACCTTTTAGTTGGGACGATTACGACGGGGCGAATTGGAGCCGGCAAAACCGGAAATACCGTCTTTCATTGGGATTGGCGATGCAATGGGGTCGTCGTGATAAAGGCGAATTGCGTATGCCGTTACCGTTCAAAAATATTAAACTTGAAGTATTGGATTATTTGTCCGGTTCTACTACGGAGCCGGTTCCGCCATTGGAGTTGAGTATTCTTTGGAAGAAAACGATGCGGATAACAAACGATTCTGGTGATGTTAAGGAAGTTCCCCGTAATTGGGAGCGGGTTCGGTTGGCGATTAAACCGCAGGAATATGTTGGGCGTATGGAGATTCGCGGGGCGCAAACCGAAACGGCAGGCGGTGAACGCATTAATTATCGGGCGGCTGTTTCGATGGCGGAAGTGGAGGCATTCCGAAACAGTTTGCCGAACCAAAATATCAACACCGGTAATCGGGGAGAAGTTATTTTATATCATAACGGTAAAAACTATGTGATTGATGTTGATCAACTTCTTCGTGAAACGGAAGACAATCGATCTTTTCGATTGGGCGGAACGCCTTTTGAGCTTAATAATGTTCGTTATCATTTACGGGGACCGATTATTACATTTTCGCTGATAACAGCGGGCGGTGAGATTGACCGGATGACCTTATTTCCTGACAATCCTGAGATGAATATTCAAGCTCAGCGGGCGGGAATTTTTGGGTTTTACCGGCTCAACCCTGAAAAGTTAGCACAAAATCCAGATTATGCGGATCATCCGATTTTGCAGCGGCTTCGGTTGCCGCGTTTGGACATATTGCAGGGAACGGATAAGAAGCTTTATTATCGTTTTTGGGATGGGCGGGATATTATTTTTCATGGAATTGTTCCTGACAGGGTTGCCGGTAAAAAGACGCAGTTGACAATTGCGGAAAAAACGTCTCATGAAGCGGAGATTGTTGTGGAGCGTTTTGTTCCGCAAGATTTACCTGGGTTGCGGATACAGAAGTTGCCGGTTGGCAAGGGTCAGGAGTCGGTTCAACGGGTTCAGCTTCGTATTACGGTTGATGGTAAGGCGGACACATTTTGGTTACGGGCGGTGGAAAAGTCGGTTGTTCCTCTTCCGCCGGAGTGGGATCAGATTCGGTATGTTCACGGCAACACACAATCAATTCAAATTCAATGGAATTACGATATGGTTGAACTTGGTTTTGGAGTTTTCCTGAAAAAATTCGAGATGCGGACAGAACCGGGAACACGAATGTCTTCCCATTATTCCAGTCTTGTTGATTTTGTGGAAACACGGAATCTTTCGCAAAATCTGCCGAATTTTTCACGGGTGCCTTATCGTTTTCGGGTTTATGAAAAGGGCAAGGATATTCTGATTTCGATGAACAATCCTAGTCTTTTTGGGGGAGCGGGTCGGAATTACCGGATTTACCAGAGTTCGTATGCCGGTCCCTATCACCCCGACAACCCCTGGTTTTACGAACTCTATGACGGTAACATTTTTGAATGGGAAAACACCCCGCGTGAATCATTATATATGAGTACTCTTTCCATCAATGCCGATCCTGGACGCGGTTTGAAATATCTTGGTTGTTTCCTGATTATTATGGGCAGTATCTGGTTTTTGTATCGGAGAAAATAGTTAATTGCGGAGGGTTGATCTTGGAGAGTGCCGCAAGCGGATGACTGCCGCAACGGCAATAATTCCGCTTGCGGTGCTATCCCCTCTCAACTATCAACTCTCCGCCATCAACAGGGAACTTCTAAAAACCTAATATTAGGAGGAACGCAAGCGTCTCGCCTGCCCTGTTTTTTTTACAAAAAACGCCTAAATATGCGGTCGAAACGACCGCGTTCCTTCTAACAATAAATTTTTGTAATATATCAGTGGACTAATTGTAGAGAACAACCATAGTAGCCCTGAAAGGGCGTTAGTATTATAGCCCATCCCGCAGGGGTGGGTTACAAATCAACACTAATTAACAAGCCCTGAA
>JAITIZ010000528.1 GCA_031279215.1 Planctomycetaceae bacterium | reverse complement strand
TTTTTTTTGTGTCTCTATTGACAACATATTTAACAATGTTAAATTTTTTGGTCTTGTTTGTTTTAATCGTTGCGCAAAAAAAGATTTTTTTACGGCATGTAGCGAGATTGTCTGACATTTAACAGATAATAAAATCGCTGCTGAGTTCTGTTTGTCATTTGTGTTGGTGAAATGTAATGTTTGAGAATTTTTTAACAATGTTCTGATTTAAAGAAAAACTAAAATGAAAACAAAATTATTTGTAACAACTTTGTTATTAATAAGTCTTATTCTTCTTTTACGAGTCGAATTGACTCAATCTGTATTTGCTGAAACGAATAATCCGCTTGGTCAATCGGAAAAAACCGAATATGATAAAACCGAGAATCATTTTGTCCACGACGGATGGCAAATCATTTTGCAATTTGAGAACAAAGAAATCAAACCAACTCACCGCTATCTCTGGGGAACAAAACAAGACGAACTAATCTGCAATAACAACAATTGGACGCTAGGCGATCATCTCAACACAATTCGCGACATCGTAAAATCTGATGGTAATGTCGAATCGCATGTAGAGTACAACGCCTTCGGCAAAATAATTTCTGAAACAAAAAATAACTTATTTTTCTTTGGTTATACAGGAAAGTTATTTGATAATGTAAGTGATCTACAATGGAACATTAATCGCTGGTACGATTCAAATGCTGGACGGTGGATAAGTGAGGATCCGATTGGTAACCGTTTAGGCGACATAAATTTATTTAGATATGTTCAAAATGCATGTGCGATTTCAACGGATTCTCGTGGTCTTCTGACCGATAGTAATGTCCAACAAATTTTGGACAAATGGGGGATTCAAGCTGCTAATGTCACGGGACCAAAGAATTACATAGCACAAAAATATTACGAGAACAGAGAGTTGGCTGGTTTGAATCAAGTTGCAGCAGATATGATTCTAGCAGGCATTCCACTGCCGGGTGGTCTTAAAGGACAAATTGCCGTTGCCACAATAAAGAGTATTTTAGAGAATATCCTCACTAATCGTGGAAACGAACCAATTTCAAATTCAGACATAGTACAAATTATCCAAAATGCCGCAAATCAAGTTATTAATGAACAACATCCACTTATATCAGTAATACGCCAACTAATAGATTATTCGACAGATTTTTCAACAGAAGACTGCTCTTTTCAAATTGTAGAATGGACAAGTGATCCCATGATACCGCGTAAAGAAAAGTTTTATTGTAATTTTTGGGTTTGTGGAAAAATTACAAACAATTGGATAATAGCAGATACTGTAGATAAGTGGAGCATTTCTGGATTCTGCAATTATGAGTGTTGTTCAAAAAATAAAAGATTTAAGTGTCCCGACTTTAATAATTCTGGAAATTACTCGTCTCAAAAATTAAATGACGTTCCAATAAAAGTCATAAGTAAAAAATGAATATAAACCGGTATATGCTTATACTGCTTATTTTTTAATGCGAATATCATAAATTATGGGAATATAAGTTATTAAAATCATTGTTCGTGTATTGAAAATAAATTACGCATTGGGACAAATTGAAATTGATCGGAGATTAATAAATCTGCGGTTCAACTGAAAGAATAAGGAGTGAAATTTATGAGAGTTTTGTTTTTTTGTGTTTATGTTGCCGTTTATATCTTTTTCATATTTTGTCCGGTTACATTTTGTGCGGAGAAAACGGGCGAAGATATTGCGAAAAAAATGTGGAATGATCTTAAGTCAATTAAATCAACAAAGACTGTTCCTCAAAAGTTTACTATTGAATTTGATTCTTATCCTGTTGAACATATCTATGCGTGTAACGATGAAGCGATGGTTTTTTACTGGAAACACATAAGCGATAAATGCCAAGATATTTTTATTGCGGCATTAGCCAATGCTCATAAAAATAATCAAGTTGAAAGTTTTACCAAAACGTATGCCGGTTTTTTGGGGAGCGACGGCTGCGCTGCCGACATGAGATGGGTATTAGCTTGTCCAACATTGACTACGCCAAACGATTTATTTGTCAATTTCCATGAAGTTCAAGACCCGCCGTCTGAAGTCGTTCTCAAAGAAGAAGTTAAATTTTTCTCAATTGTATTTGTCCGGGCTATTGTAGAAAACTCCCTTAAATCTAAAGATTATTGTAAACGAATGTGTCAATTATCTGTTTGGTGGGGATTTTCGAATATTGATTTAACACGCAACCTCGCTTTTAATGATAACTACAAAGCAATAGAAGCGAACAAATTGACTAAAAATGATTTTGCTTACTGGCACATAATAAGGCAACTAATTTTAATCGCCTATATATGCGATTGTGAAACTATTCTTACTAATATTCAAGACTTAACTGATAACAAAAGTATTATAAAAGCATTTGACTTAATTCTAAAACAAGTAAAACTGCTCGGCGGTATTGTATCATTCGATCAAAAAGAATCACGTTACGTTGTATCGAGCTTCGTCATGCCGCCAATAACTCGGCCTAAAGTTCCTTTTCATGATGCATATTTTTCAAATGAACAGAAACCGAATGCAATTCCAAGAATATACTTTTTATTAGTTCGGTCCCTTTTTTCGGATGACTTCACGAAAAAAATAATAGCTGCCGATGTAAAGCAATAAACAATAGACTTTTTCTCTAACGGTGATATATCGGCGTAATTTTCGGTTTTATTCTCCACAGGTGCAACATAATCTAGCCCGCTGCAATACGGCGGGTTAGATTTTTCCGCGCAGCCGTCCTGTAACGGCAACATGCAAAAAAATTATCGGGCAATTTTATTTATTGAAACGATAAATTGTTCTTACGGTCTATTGTCTTTGGGGGCGGAAGAGTATTTGTGATATATTAACGAAATATTCTGTTGTTATACCATTCTTACTTTATAATCCGTCTTGACGTGTATTTTATGAATTGTTATTATTTGCGAGTTGTTTTTAATTCGTCAACGAATCAACATTAACGGTGCATTGGATATTGATACTCATACTGTTGAAGTGGTCATTAGTCCATCGGTCAATGGTGAAGCGGTGAAGCGTTTGATGGACAAATTGATAGAGAATAATCCTGAAGCAAAGACAATTTATATGATACTTGACAATGCGAGATATTATCATAGTAAGGAAGCGGAAGAGTATCGCAAAAAATTGGGAAAAATAATATTCGTTTTTCTGCCTCCGTATTCGCCAAATCTGAATATTGTCGAAAGAATTTGGAAATTTTTCAAAAAGAAAATCCTGTACAATA
>JAITIZ010000425.1 GCA_031279215.1 Planctomycetaceae bacterium | reverse complement strand
TTGAAAAGAACGAAGAATATTGTTTATGGACAGAAAAACGTCTTGCAATTGCCGAAACAAATAAAACCATTCAAGGTTATTCCAACGGCGTTTTCTGGGAACGAAACACTCTAAATTTACAGTTAAATAAACAGTTAAATAAACAGTTAAATAAACAAAAAATAAACAAAAAAAAATAATTGCCCCAAAGGAAAAAACATCCAATATTGTGGGATAATATTGGGCAAATTATTAATATAACGATATTAAACCCCAATAATACAAAGGATTAAGATGGATTAAGATAATGAGAAAATGTAAAATTACAGTAATTAAAACAACATTTGATAAAGAATCGGCTAAAGAATATGGCGTGGAAGGACTCAAAAAATGTCCCATGCATAATGTTGGTCAAATATATTATGCTGATTATGCAAAACCGGAAGGTTTTTGTGATGAGGCATGGAAAGCAATTTATCAATATGTATTTGCATTATCGCATGGAGCGAGTAAATAGCCCCCAAAATGCCGAAATCACCTGAAAAATTTTAACCATTTTAACAACCGGTCTGTGAACACTAGGGTTTGATTGTCGGCAATTCGAGTTCGATTTTCCTAATTATTTCACATTTTTGGGGCAACGGTGGTTGGAATGAACCATGAAAATTTCCATCCCTAACAGGATAACACTTACAAACATTTATCAGTGATCAAATTATCTTCCCAAAATATAAAACAAACCGAACCAACGTAAAATACGCAACACAAAAAAACTACCAATCGATAATAGGATAGAGTATAATTCCGGTTTGGTCATTTTTTTCACTCACTGTTTTATGCTTGATTTTTGGCGTGTCTTGGTTGGACATTGGAAGAATCGGCTCATTTAACTAGAAAATGGGGTTCAATGATGAATCTTAATCAAATTTTAACGGCACCGCTTGGTTTTCCGCCTCTTTCGCAGATGGTTTTTCCGGGGGATCGTGTTTTCCTTGTTCCCGATGCCGAATATGCCGATAAACCGGAAATCCTCATAGAAATTGTTGAAATTTTGTTGGAAAACGGTTTCAATGCTGATGATATTCAAATTCTTCTGACGGATTCTGAAGAGTTTACTATTTCTAAATTATTGCAACCCCGTTTACCATTAGGAATTCGAGTTCTGTTCCATCGTCCGTCACGCCGTGATTTACACGCATTACTTGGGGTCAACAAAGCCGATGAACCGATTTCGCTTTGCCGTGATTTAATTGATGCGGATTTGGTTATTTCCATTGGTCGGTTTTACGCCAAACAACCCCCAAACCATTTCGGGCTTCACTCGGCAATTTTCCCAAGATTTTCCGATTCTACAACTCAACACCGATTTGCAGAAACCGACAAAAGAAAACATCGTCAATTACAAGCTGAAGTAGATGAAGCCGCAAAATTACTTGGTGTTATTTTTACAATCCAATTTCTCCATGAACGAGGTAAACCAACAAAAATCGCCGCCGGTTTACCGGAATTAGTTACAGAAGCATTGAAAAATGTTCACAAACTCTCCAAATAATTATCAATAATTATCAATAATTATCAATGGTAATTGTTCACGTAAAGATAGTCATTACAGGTTGAAATATAACGTTCTGTTTTACGGTTTTTCTTCGGAATGATTAACGGTTCCGTGATACCGGACATTGAAAATATGAGGATCAAACGGGTCTTTTACAGAATCAGTTACCGGCGGTAAATCCAATGACGGAGTTTTTGGCAATAACGAATTAGAAGATAACGAATTAGAAGAAAACGAATTAGAAGAAGAGGAATTAGAAGAAGAGGAATTAGGAATATTCAAACGGGTTGGCGAATAATTGGGCGGAATTGCCTGGTTTGTTTTGATCGGAACGGAATCAGGATTTTCTGAATGCGGAGTCGAGGTTTCCCGCAGAATAGCGTCACGGAGTGCCGGAGGAAGAACATCTTCCTTCAAGAGCAATTTCGATTTGTTTTGGGTTGACTGGGTGTGAAATTCGTTTGGCAGCTCTTTCGCCGCCAACTGAACCCATTGGACAATATTGTTATATTGAACCGATTCAACACTAAATGCCGCCTTCGTACCGCCATGATAAGAAACCAATACCGACAGTAATTGACTCTCCATCGGATAGTCAAGATCAACCCATTGAAGAACTAACCGAAGATTACGATAAGTCGTGTTGCCAAGTGTGTGACTGGGAATACCAAGTTTGAACTGGTTCTCACTGTTTGAACCATGACAATCAGCAGCAGCACAACGAGAAACAAGAACCGGTTGAACTTTTTTCGCAAAAATATCCACAATTGGTTTGGAAATCCCATTCATCCAACGGTTCATTTCGGTGTTGTCCGATTCTTCCGAAGATTGGGGAAGCGTAACACGAACTCCCGAAACACCTGTTGATTCTGAAGTTGAATTTTGTAATGTTTCCAGACGTTTTTGAATTACGTCAGCCAAAATAGTGTTGGGCGCCGCTCGCAATGCCCGTTGATATTCCGCAATACCCTGTTGAGGCAACTTATTATTGAAACACCATTCCGCCAGTTTTATCAACTTATTACAATCCCGATCATTGGTCAGTCCTTTTTTATATTGGTAAACATCTTCCCGTGTTGCGCCGGCAAATTCCACATTATCAATAGGAACAGACATTGTACCGAAATTGGTTTTGAGCAAGTATTGTTTTCCGTCGTTTGTTATGGTTCCTTCTGTCAGAAAACCGGTTCGTAACAGATAAAACTGTTTTTTTTCCAAATTGTTCAAACTATTCAAATTGTTCAAATTAAGGGGTAAGGTTTGCGGTTCGATATTTTTTTCCTGTGATTGATTAACGTTCCTGCCGGTTTCTTGGGCATTGAGCGGCAGAATAAAGATACAAACACACAAACAAATATAATAAAAATAATTCCCTGTTTTTCTGTATAAAAACACTCTTGATGTTATCATTGTTTTACCCCCAATTTAATTGTACAATAAAATTTCCAGAAAATGACCGGTTCGGGCAAGGAATCATGGCGAAAAACGATTCTTTTGTCAAGAGCAATATTTTAACTCAGGTTCTCTTAGATTTCCGGCACAAGATTAATAGAATCTATTTTTGCCGCTGCCGTAATATCTTCATCAAGTTTTAATGCAACAAGATTTTTTCCGCCGCAACTTTGACGGAGAAATTCAATCAATTTCGATTCCGAAACAAATTCGTTGTTATCGATAAAAAATTGATTTTCCCACAGTTGTTTTGCTGTTTCGGCGTGGTGATTCCATTGACATTGGTTTTGTTGGGAGCTGCGTGAAAGCCGCGAAACAAGACAACCCGCCAACAATAAATCTTCTTCTGTAATTTCTCCGTCCGTTCCCGCACAAAAAATCGCAATTTTCTCTTCATTTTTCAGCCGTTCAACAACCGCTTGGGCATTGACCAACCCGGCAATATAAAGACATCGGGCATTCCTTGCCGCATGGATGGCAACTGTTCCATTGGTTGTTGTCAGAATCAGAATTTTTCCGGCAATTTTTTCCGAAGTAAAATGTTGCGGCGAATTACCAAGTTCAAAACCTGCAATCGGAATACCTTTTCGTTCACCCCCTAAAAGTACAGAACCCTTTCCGTGCATTGTTTCCAGAATTTCTTTTTGCTGCCGAGCCTGCTCAATATCCAACATTGGAATTATCTCTTTTGCTCCGCCGGCAAACGCTGATACAATAACTGTTGTCGCACGAAGTACATCAATAATTACCGCAACCGAATTCGTCAAGTCTTCATTTTGAGCATACAACGGCAATGGATAAACATTGATAGAAATCATCGTAATTCTGGGGTTATGGTTTATCTTTTAACGAAAATTCCACGGATAGATTACGAAAAATCTAATTTTCGTGTATTACGAGTAACATTTAATTTTTTGTATCAATATGATTATATTTATTGACATTAACAATAGTTGGTTTGTGATGAAGGAGTTCTTTTTCGTCCAGACGGGCGTAGGTCAAAATCACAACCAAATCACCAACCATTCCGGCACGTGCAGCGGGACCATTGAGGAGCATTGTTCCTGACCCGCGTTCACCTTCAATTGCGTAAGTGATGATTCGGGAGCCGTTATTGAGATTCAAAACGTGAACCTGCTCATTCGGCAAAATATCCGCCGCTTCCAGAAGAATCGGATCAATGGTAATACTTCCCTCATAATCAAGTTCCGTACCGGTTAACGTGGCTCGATGAATTTTCGATTTGAGCATGATTCGTTGCATAAACAATAAAAAAATAGAAGGTTAAAATTTTGTTGTGAATATTACACAGACTTCGTAGTATGTTCCAAAAGTCTCGTAGTGTATTACAAAAGTCTTCGTAGTATGTTCTAAAAGTCTCGTAGTTTTCTGCGAAAACTTTGTTGTTTTTGCGAAAAGTTTTGTTATTCTCTGTGGGATTTTTTACTGAATCGCCCGCCCCGCAGGCGGGCGGTTATTGAATAGTTAAGTTACTCTGAATTTATTGTGAGTGAGTAAGTTGATTGAAGGCATTTTCAATATTTTTGAGGATGGATTGTTTTATTTCTTCGTAGGGTAGATTGGAGGTTGCGCCTGCTGCCTGCTTGTGTCCGCCGCCGCCGAATTGACCCGCAAGGTAACTGCAATCAATAGAGCAACGGCTTCGAAAACTAATTTTGAAATTTCCGTTTTTTAATTCGGAGATTAGAACCGCCATTTGGGAATCTTTGACTTGAAGAGCCATATTGATAATATCTTCAGATTCGTACGACAAGGCGCCGGCTTCATCGAAATCATGGAGTCTAATTCGGATCAACATGAGTTTACCGTTGAAATAAGGTTCTATTTGTGCGAGTGTCCGACCAATTAACCGGATTCGACCGAGTGATTCTTGTTCATACAATTTTTGGTAAAACATTGCGGGAACAACACCGGTGTCAATTAAACGGGCGGCAGTTCGATAGGTTTCGGCGTTGACGTTGGAGAACCGAAACCAACCGGTGTCGGTTGAAATAGCCGCAAAAGCAGCTTCGGCAATTTCCCGATTTAGCGGGACATTCAGAGCGTCCGCAGCCCGAACAACCAAAATTCCTGTTGCTTCGGCTTCGGGATCAATAAAACATTCGGCACCAATATCATCACCTTTAGCGTGATGATCGAGAACCAATTTCCGTGCTTGCAAGGTTTTGAAAACGGGAGCCATTGTACCGAGTTGATCCCAAGAACTCGTATCAAGGACAATAACTAAGTCGGCGTGATTGATCCATATTTGTTCTTCTTCGGTCAAGAGTTCTAATGGTTTAATGGAAGCGGATTGGTCGAGGAATGCCAAAGTTGGCGGAGTTGGATGTGGGTTAACGATCCGAACCTCTTTACCGAGAGCAAGCAGAATCAACCTCATTGCCAATTCGCTGCCGAGACAATCTCCATCGGGGCGTTGGTGGGCAGTTAAGAGAACACGGGACGACGAATGAATTATCGCAGCGAATTGAGACCAATTGATAGGGGATTTCATAAAAAATTCTTGCGGGAATATATCAAAATTCAAAATAAATTTCCCTTATCCTACCTCAAATTAACACTTTGACAAGTAAGTAACTGTCTATTTTATAAATCGCTCGAATACCTCATTCAAATAGTCCGCAAATTATGGAGATTGTGGAGATTGTGGGGATTGTGGAGATTTTTTAATAGTACCTGATTGACGGAAACATTTTAATAGGTTCTACTAATATATTAGTGATCATGTAATTGGGGTTGAACGATAAATTATTTCAAACTCAATTTGTTGAGGGAACTTCTAAAAACCTAATGTAAAAATTTATTGTTAGAAGGAACGAAGGATCGCGGTCGTCTCGACCGCATTTTTAGGCGTTTTTTGTAAAAAAACAGGGCAGGCGAGACGCCTGCGTTCCTACTAGGGCAGGCGAGACGCCCGCGTTCCTACTAGGGCAGGCGAGACGCCCGCGTTCCTACTAGGGCAGGCGAGACGCCCGCGTTCCTACTAGGGCGGCGAGACGCCCGCGTTCCTACTAATATTAGTTTTTAGAAGTTACCTTGAATAATTACGAACAACCTCATTTTTTTTTCAACGGAAAAATTTCCGGTAAATTCAATGTCATCATGTCTTCATTCAAATTAACACTAATTCTTATTCTTTTTTCTGTTATTTTGGGAGTTTTAGTCGGAATTGGAACATCGATTTCAGCTCTTACGGTTAACGGTTGGAACCCTGAACTGGAGTACAAAAAACATGCGGATATTATGTTGGAAGCGGCTGCCAAAGCCTCCAATCCCAATGCCAAGGCATTGGTTGAAAATTCTGTTTATGATTTTGGAATTAAGGGAGTTCAGGAAAAAGGGCAGCATGATTTTCCAATCAAAAATATTGGTACAGCAGTTCTGACGCTTGAGGTGAACCGGACAACATGTACTTGTACGGGTATTGATCTTTCGTCCAAGAGTCTTAAACCTGGGGAAACGGCAATTGCGACGGTTCGTTATGATGCGGAAAGAGCAATCACCGGACCCTATCAACAAGGCGGAACAATTGTAACCAATGATCCGGAAAATCGTGAAATTGTTCTTTCTGTTAAAGGAATTTTTACTTCACCGATTGTTGTCAGTCCGAGTTCTATTTTGTTTCCAACTATTCCCGCTTCTGAATCTCGTTCTGCTGTTATTCGGTTTTACGGTTTTGAGAAAACGCCCCTCCAACTCGAAACTCCCGAATGGAATGACCACAATCATTTTGAATTTCACCTGCAGCCTTCAGAACTGAACGAAGCAGATCAAGCGGATTCCATGCGAAAAAACGCCGGTTCTGTTTATGAAGGTCGTGTAACAGTAAAACCGGGGTTACCGGTCGGGACATTTCAGGAAAAATTCTTTTTCAAATCGAATTATTCTAGTGAACCGGCTTTTGAGTTATCTGTTCGCGGGCAAATCACTGGCAGTGGTGTTTCTATTTCCGGTATGGGATTTAACAAAGAAACTGGTTGTGTTCTTCTTGGCAAAACTTCAATTGGACAAAAAATCGTAAAAGATATTTCGATTCAATTTACTGGAACTACCGCATTCCGTGCCGACTTAAAGATTAGGGAAATCAAACCGGTATGGTTAAAAACAAATTTATCCGAACCTCGTGATCTTGGCGGTGAATCTGTTCGGCGGCGTTTGTACTCATTAACGCTTGAAGTTCCAACAGACGCTCCGGTTTGTAACTTTTTAAAGTCTGACGAAGAAAATGTTGCGATGATTACTCTTGAGACTGGTCTTGATGATACCCCTACACTAAAACTTCCCGTCCAGTTTGCCGTCGAACAATAAACATAATTATTCATGCCGTTTGACCGCAAAATCACCACCAACAATTTCGCCCTAAAACGGCAGGATATTTAGTGGAGAGTTGATAGTGGAAAGTGGATAGTGTCGCATGCGGAGTTATTGCCGTTTTGGTAGTAATTCGCTTGCGACACTATCAACTACTCAGGGGTTAAGAGGAAAAAATAAAAAACCGACTGAATAATTACGAAATATTACCAAATTTTTAAAATATTTGAAAATTCTCCAGAAAAAGACGAAACCTCTAATTGACGGTTTGAACTTTTTTGATAGACTGTGAAAGTTAATCGGTTGCGATTTGTGTTTTTTTGCCGCTTGTTTTGCGGCAAACGAATCGCAACAATTTCAATGAAACCTTATAAAATAAGGAGAATGGCAATGAAAAATGTAATGACGTGTTTG
>JAITIZ010000253.1 GCA_031279215.1 Planctomycetaceae bacterium | reverse complement strand
GCGATTAACACGCCGATAATCGCAATCACCACAAGAAGTTCGACTAACGTAAAGCCGAATGGTGAAGATCGTAGAAATTGTAAAAAGTTTATAGGAAATAGTTTAGAACGTGAATATTCTCCGCTATCCGTTCTCAACTTTCCACTACAGATTGTCCCCCCCTCCCTGGTTTGCCCATTTTAACATTGGGCTTTTCGCAAAAATTTCTGCAAAAATCCCGACCAAACATGTCATTACATTTTTCATTGCCATTCTCCTTATTTTATAAGGTTTCATTGAAATTGTTGCGATTCGTTTGTCACAAAACAAGCGGCAAAAAAAAGCAAATCGCAATCGAATAATTTACACAGTCTAATCAAAATGTTTAGACTGTCAATTAGAGGTTTCGTCTTTTTCTGGATATTTTTCAAATATTTTAAAAATTTTCCTAGTGTTCACTGGTTGGTGTGTTAAAATGGGTAAAATTTCAACGGAAATCACGATTTTAAGCAACAGACTCGCTATTTTCAAAACTGTTTTTTCCGAGATTTTGTTTGTTCAGCAGATTCAGACAATGATAAGTGTTTGTAGATTTTTCCTATAAAAATCTACCTAAATTAATAACCAACTTGTGAACACTAGGAAAATTTTCAACAATTTTGGAAAAAAAACATCCCTCGTTGACATTCCGACTTGTTTCCTATATATTTTCACGGCAAGTTAATTGAAACGTTAAATCGTATTTTATTTTGACTGTAATTGTAATGGTGAACGGTTTGTGATGATTTCAATGAAAATTTTTTCAGAAAAAATACCATCCCGTATTAACTTTCCCTATCACCCCTTCAGGTTTTTTGTTTGGAAGAGGATTTGTCCCTACCTCGTTGGAGCGGACTATAATCCTAATGCCTTTTTAGGGCAAATTCATTTTGATTCTTCCGTTTTATCAATAAAGAAATTTACTTAATGAAAGGAATTTTTTATGTTATTTCAACGAATTTTATCAATATCATTGTTTTTACTTTTACTAAACTTTTTAGCAATAACCGGTTTTGCCCAGAAAGTTTCAGATGTAACACCCAAACGGATTCCTACAACAGATTTTATTATTTTTCCTTGGGGTTGGATGCCTTCGGGTGAGATTGATTCCGGTGTTTGGGGCGATTTTGCAGATATTGATGCGATGATGAAAGACCTCTTCGATTGCGGTTTTAACGCAACCGGATTTATTCCCGCTCGTCATATCAAATATGCGATTTCCCATAATCTTGCCCCAATCATTTTAGATTCACGAATTACATCTTATCCCGACCTAACACCGGAAAAAGCAGAGGAAACACTTCAAACAGTCCTCAATGAAATTCCAACACCGGAAGAACGCAAAGCCGTTTATGCCTTCTACATAAGAGATGAACCCCATTCCTCCATGTTTCCAAGATTGAGTTTGTGGGCGGATGCTGTTAAAAAACAGGGTATTTTACCATATATCAATCTATTTCCCGATTATGCGACTTCACAACAATTGGGATCAAAAGATTATGAAGAACATATTGATTCATTCGTCAAAACGTGTCAACCGTCTTATTTGTCTTACGATAATTATTCCTTGTTTAACGATACGGAATTAGAAGAAAACCGGTTTTACAATAACTTGGAAACAATCCGAAAAAAATCGCTTCAATATAATATTCCGTTTTGGAATGTTATTCTCGGTAATACTCATTTTAATTATTCGGAACCGTCGGCAACAACATTCAATATTCAGGTTTATTCGACATTGGCTTACGGCGGAAAAGGAATTGGTTATTTTACGTACTATACACCTAATGTCGGTAATTATCGTTTGGCTCCGATTGATCCGTTCGGTTATCGCACAAAAACATGGAATGCCTTGCGGCATATCAATTTGCAAATTCATTCGTTGGCTCCGGTTTATTGCCAATTGAAAAGCGTTAACGTTTTTCATGTTCAAAACGTTCCGAAAAACGGTCAGGGAAAAGATTCAACCGTTCATCTCAAATCTATTAGCAATGGTCAGTTCCTTGTCGGCGAATTTGTTGATCCCAACGGAAATCCTTATGTTTTGGCGGTCAATAAGAACTTAAAATCGTCTGTCGTATTGGAAGTTGTTTTTAAGAAAGAAGGAAACACCGTGATGATCAGTCCGTACAATAAAGGAAAAATTCATCATCACGGCGAACAACGTTGGTTGGCGCCCGGAGCGGGAGTTTTGCTCACTGTCGAATAAATGTTGCGGATAACTCCGCATTTCCGCTCGGTATTAACGGTATTACCAAAATGGGAAATTTTCGGACAAGATTAACGCAACAATAACAACGACAACAATAAAGCGTTGACTTGTTTGAAAATTAGGTAATATACTTCTTGCAGTCATCAATTTAATTTTGACCGTAGGTTGTGCTTCGCTACACCTACGGTCATGCACTTCTACTCCTAGCAGGTTAAGAAGGAAAAATAAAATCACTACTGAATAATTACAAATAATCAAAATAAATTATGATTTAAATTGACAATCAGCCGTTCGATGAATAATCGTCTATTCACACCGGACAGATTTGTTGTTTCGTTAATTATGTTGATACTTTTGCCGGCAGGTTCAAAATCAATTTCAGTTAAAATCTCAATCAAAATTGATGTTACAAAAATGAATCGGTATGCACGGCGTAATGGTTCGGCTCAATAATCGACAACAAAATTCGATAAAAACCGGACAATTTTGAATTGCCGGAATCATCATATTGGGGCGATGTAAATTCGTAAAATAAACCGTTATAATCGCCTCAGTCTGTTTAATTTGTCCATTTTGACAGTTCGGTTGGCATAAAATCTAATGGATATCCCCCTTTGACAAACTATTATTTTTCAATATAATACTTTGGTTTATCCTAGTCTTTCAGCGTAATGAGAATACTTTGAATACTTTATTTTGCAAATTGTTATGAATTGTTGAATGTTGACAAAGAAATATTGAATGAAATATGGGAATGTTTTTTATTTTTTGAATGACTCAAACGGTAAACATAAATTACGCATCTTTACTATTTTAATCCAAAACTCAAGGATTTTTCTGTCGGTCAAAGCTGAAAGATAGGCAAAATAAGGTGAAAGTTTGTAATATTTCAGCGGAATTTTTTTGAATCACCTAGAGAAATACAAAAAAGTAAGTAATCAAAAAAGCAATGTTTTATCGAAAGGTCGCCGACCTAATGTGTAACTACTTACCTTTTAATTTTCAGTCATAAACAGATTTAAAAAATTTCACTAAAATATTACCAATATTACAAAATAAACTTAAATTTATTATTTTTCCAATAAATATAACAAAGGAGTTTTTCTGTGAGTAACGAATTTACTTATGATCGGATCAATGATTATGCCGCCGTTAAAATCAGTTTGGCAAAACCGAATGATATTCGGGGTTGGTCTTACGGCGAAGTGAAAAAACCGGAAACAATTAACTATCGAACTTATCGCCCCGAACGCGATGGTTTGTTCTGTGAGAAAATTTTTGGTCCCGAAAAAGACTGGGAATGCGCTTGCGGAAAATATCGCGGTATGAAATACAAAGGGATGACTTGTGATCGTTGCGGCGTGAAAATTACCCATTCACGCGTCCGCCGGAAACGGATGGGGCATGTCGATCTTGCCGCTCCGGTTGTTCACATCTGGTTCTTCAAAGCCGCTTCAAGTAGGTTGGCAACTCTCCTCTCCATGAAAGCAAGCAGCCTCGAAAAAGTAATTTATTTTCAGGATTACGTGGTTATTGATCCGGGAAATACTCAGACAAAAGTCTATGAACTTCTCAATGAAGAAGAATATCGGAAAGCCCGCGAAGAAGATACCTCCGATAAATTTCAAGCCGAAATGGGCGCCGAAGCAATTCGGAAACTCTTGCAACAACTCGATCTTGTAACCTTATCCGAAGAACTCCGCATCGAACTTACCGAAACAAAATCAAAACAACGGAAAAAAGATCTCATCAACCGGTTGAAACTTGTTGAATCACTGCGGGATAGCGATAACAAACCGGAATGGATGGTACTTGATGCTATTCCGGTTATTCCGCCGGATTTGCGCCCGCTCGTTTTGCTTGAATCGGGAACTTTTGCCACCAGCGACCTCAACGATTTGTACCGGCGAATTATTAACCGGAATACTCGTCTCAAAAAATTAGTCGATCTAAATGCTCCCGATGTGATTATTCGCAACGAAAAACGAATGCTCCAGCAATCTGTTGATGCATTGTTCGATAATGGTCGTTGCAAACGTCCCGTCTTGGGTTCAAGTAATCGTCCGCTTAAATCGTTGACGGATATGATTAAAGGAAAGCAAGGCCGGTTCCGTGAAAACTTGCTTGGTAAACGGGTTGACTATTCGGCGCGAAGTGTGATTGTTGTGGGACCGCATCTTCGGTTACATCAATGCGGTTTGCCTAAAAAAATTGCGTTGGAACTTTTTCAACCGTTCATTATTCGTCGGCTTAAAGAACTTCAACACGCTGATACGATTAAAAGTGCAAAAAAGATGCTTGAACGGAAAGACGAGGAAGTTTGGGATATTCTCGAAGAGGTGATTCAGAATCATCCAATCTTGTTAAATCGCGCTCCAACACTTCACCGAATGGGAATTCAAGCGTTTGAGCCAACGCTTGTTGAAGGAAATGCGATTAAATTGCATCCGTTAGTTTGTCGCGGATTCAATGCGGATTTTGATGGCGATCAAATGGCGGTTCACCTTCCGTTGTCGCTTGAGGCTCAGGTTGAAGCCCATACCTTGATGCTTTCGACCAATAATATTTTCAGTCCGGCAAACGGTTCACCAATTATTTCACCGTCGCAAGATGTGGTGATGGGATGTTACTATATTACTATGTCGCGTCCGAATATGAAGGGTGAAGGCATGATCTTTTCAAGCCGTGAGGAAGTTCTTCTTGCTTATGCGCATAAGGTTGTCGATCTGCACGCTCTGATTAAAGTACGGATGCCGAAAGGACGTTGGCTCAAAACGGACCGGTCAATTCGTGAAGGCAAAATTTTTGAAACAACTCCGGGGCGTATTATTTTTAACAATATTCTCGCCGAAGGAATGCCCTATTACAATGAACCGCTTAAATCTGCCGGTTTGCAAACAGTTATTAGCGATTGCCATGAATATGTCGGCCGCCGCGGAACCATTGATTTGTTGGACAATCTGATGCGGCTTGGTTTCGAGGAAAGTACCAAAAGCGGATTATCGTTTGCGACCGACGATCTTATTACGCCGAAAGAAAAAATCAAAATTATCGAAGATGCGGAAAAGAAAATCGCAAAACTTCATCAACATTATGAACGCGGTATTATCGCTGATGCGGAACGTTACAATCAAGTGTTGGACATTTGGACTCACGCCCGTGAAGAAATCACCGCGCAGATGATGAAAGAACTTGAAAATGATACACGGCAGCAACGCGGTTGGAATTGGTACGTTAATCCGATTCATCTTATGGCAACATCCGGTGCACGAGGCGGTACGGAACAAATTCGTCAATTGGCCGGTATGCGCGGTTTGATGGCAAAACCAAACGGCAAAATTATTGAAACGCCAATTAAAGCAAATTTCCGCGAAGGATTAACCGTTCTTGAATATTTCAGTTCAACACACGGCGCACGAAAAGGGTTGGCGGATACCGCACTCAAAACCGCCGACTCCGGTTATTTGACACGAAAATTAGCGGATGTTGCCCAGAATGTGGTGATCACGATGGATGATTGCGGAACAACGCAAGGAATTACCAAAGGGGTGATTTATCGCGGCGAAAAAGTCGAAGTCAGTTTAGCTGATTCTATTCGGGGACGAGTTTCCCGTGCGAATATTGTCAACCCGATTACGGATGATGAAATTGTTAAGGAAAACGGTCTGATCACTTCGGAAATTGCACGAAAAATTGAAGAACTCGGTCTGGAAAAAATTCAGATTCGCAGTCCAATGACCTGTGAAGCGGAACTCGGCGTGTGTGCTAAGTGTTACGGAATGGACTTGTCAACATCACGGCTGGTTGAAGAAGGATTGGCGGTTGGAATTATCGCTGCGCAAAGTATCGGTGAACCGGGAACACAACTCACCATGCGGACTTTCCATATCGGCGGTGTTGCCGCCAGCGGTGTGGAAGAAAGCGAAATTAAATCGAAATATCCCGGAACCGTTAAATTCGTTCAACTGGAAGTAATCAAAAATCAAGCCGGTCAACGAACATCGCTTTCTCGTAACGGAGCGGTTGCTGTCCTTGATCCGAAAGGCCGTGAACGCGAAAAATATAATATTCCTATTGGCGCAACAATTTATGTTGATGAAAATGAGAAAATTGATGTTGGTCAAAGTATTTGCAGTTGGGATCAACATAGTGTTCCGATTCTGGCGAAGGTTACCGGTTATGTTCATTATGAAGACCTTATCGAAGGTGAAACAATTCGTTACGAACAAGACCCGCATACCGGTACACAAATTCGTACGGTTATGGAATCCAAAGGTGATCGGCATCCTCAAATTGATTTGAAAAACGAAAACGGTACCGAAACACTCGACTTCTATTATCTGCCCGGTAAAACATTGATTAATGTTGAAAACGGAGAAAGGGTTATGCAGGGACAACTGATTGCCAAAACTCCCCGCGCCGGTCGTAAAACGGAAGATATTACAAGCGGTCTGCCGCGTGTAACGGAAATCTTTGAAGCACGTAAACCGAAAGACCCTGCGGTGATTGCGGAAATCGACGGTATTGTCGAACTTGGCGAAAAACGTCACGGAAAACGGACTATTGTTATCAAAGACGAGGAAACCGGAGCTGCTCGTGTGCATGATATTTCGCACGGAAAACACATGAGAGTTCATGCCGGTGATTATGTGAAAGCGGGCGATGCGATTACGGATGGTCCTCTTGTTCCGCATGACATTCTTCGGATTTCCGGTGAAGAAGAAGTTCAAGAATATCTTGTTCGCGAAATTCAGAACGTCTATCGAAGTCAACGGGTTAAAATCAATGATAAACACATTGAGATTATCGTTTCGCAAATGCTTCGTAAGGTTCGTGTTGAATCGGCGGGTGATACGAAATTGCTTGAGGGTGTTCAGATTGACAAGTTTCTGTTCAAAAAAGCGAACAGGGAAATCGCCGGATGTGTCAAGATCAAAGACCCCGGCGATACCCAATTAGATATTGGAACGATTATCCAAAAGGATGTCTTTGAACAGATTAACGCGGAAGTGATTGCAGAAGGCGGTAAACCTGCGGAAGCAAAGAAAACCGAACTCGCACAAGCATCAACACAACTTCTTGGAATTACGAAGGCGGCGGTACAAAGTTCCAGTTTTATTTCGGCGGCAAGTTTCCAGGAAACAACAAAAGTTTTAACCGAAGCGGCGTTAGCCAGTAAAACAGACAACTTGATTGGTCTGAAGGAAAACGTTATTCTTGGACATCTTGTTCCGGCGGGAACCGGATTCCGAACCTATCAGAATGCGGAATGGCGTTTACGTGACGGAATTGAGGAAATGGTAAGACAACAACCTGTTTCCGAAACAAAATTTGCATTACTGGAAGATATTCCTGATCGTTCTTCAACAGATGAACCGGAAACAACAATTGACTTTAATACGCCGTTCATCAACGATGTTGCGTCCGATTACGACGACAACGACGCCTTCGATGATGACATCACCGGTTACGAAAACGATTAAAAATTCATTCCGTAACTCTTAACTATTCGTTATCCCCCAAACAACAGCCCAATCAATTGATTGGGCTGATTTGTAATATTACAGATAATATATGTCAATAAACAATGTCTCCTAACAATACACAAAATTTATTTGATATAGTACTGTCTAGCGAGGTAAGATCAAACGATATAGATTTCGCCGATGAAATTGGTATTTCGGACGCAACGCTTTGTAATTGGTAGCGGCTTGGCGTGTCGGAAAAAGATCACAATAAAAAATTGCATTCCAGAGCCAATAAACGGCAATCGCAACGAAAATTTAAACCGGAAGAATATGCTGATGATAAAACCTCGTTTTATGAAATTGATCTTTATACAAATTACGTTGCAAAAAATAATATTAATATTTCGGAGGCATTGTTTCTTGCTGCATCCAATATCAATGAACTCAAAAATAATCCGGTTTTTCAGCGTGAAATGGAGTCATGGCATCGGGAGATTAGCAATATTTCGAAACAACATATTGATTGGTTTAAGAAACGTCCGTTGAATATTTCTAATGGCGATGTTCTGGTTTATTTTATCAATCGCTTCTTACGGAAGGACAAAAAGCAGTTACGGGGTCTTACTACACGCCGTCGTCAATTGTTCGGGATATTGTCAAAAAATATGCAACAGCACAAAGTAAAATTCTTGATCCTGCATGTGGAACCGGTCAATTTTTACTGGAAACGGCGAATGTTGTCGAGGAACCGAATTTGTTGTACGGAATTGATTTAGACCCGATTGCCGTGCGTCTTTGCCGGATAAATCTTATATGTAAATTTCCGAATAAAATTTTTGAACCGAAAATTTATTGCGCTGATACATTATCGGATTTTTCTGCAAAAATATTGTTCGAAATGCCGGATAGAATTGACACAAAAATTCCGACAAATGATTTTGACTTGGTGATGACCAATCCGCCGTGGGGAGGACATCTCAATCCGCAAACGAAAAATATTTTAACAAAGCAGTTCCCGCAACTTATTTCCGGTGAAACATTTTCTTGTTTTCTGGTACAAGCAAGTCAGTTTGCAAAACATGGCGGATATGTTTCTTTTCTGTTACCGGAAGCGATCTTGAATATTAAGGTTCATGATGACATCCGTCAATTTCTTTGCAAGAATACACAAATTTTGAATATCGTCAATTTAGGACGTATTTTCAGCGGTGTTTTTACATCTGTTATTCGGCTTGATTGTTGTAACAAACAGCCGAAACAAAAACAGAATGAAAAACAGGTTTTTGCAATTCATCAAACAAATAAGGACCGTTGTATTTTAGATAAAATTGATTCATCGCCGAAAACAACGTTAAAAAATCATGCTCAATTTGCTCTTGGAATTGTTACTGGAAACAATGAGCAACATGTTTTATCGTTACAAAATCAGGGTAGTGAACCTATTTTTCGCGGAAAAGATGTTGAACCGTTTGTATTGAAACCGAGCAAGGAGTATATTGTTTTTACGCCGGAACAATTCCAACAAGTTGCTAAAGAAAATTTTTATCGGGCGAAAGAGAAATTGATATATCGTTTCATTTCTAAAGATATTGTTTTTGCTTATGATAATAAAAAACGATTAACGTTAAACAGTGCCAACATCTTGATACCAGACATTCCCGATTATCCGATTAAGGCGTTAGTTGCTGTTCTCAATTCGGAGGTCATGCGGTTTGTCTATCGAAAAAGATTCAACACGATTAAAGTGTTGCGGGGAAATCTGGAAGATTTACCGATTCCGGTTTTGTCTGACCATGAAAAAAACGAATTGGTAACACTGACAGATAACTTTATTAAAACTCGTTCAATAAATTTGATTACCAGTATCAATCAAATTGTTTTCCGTCATTACAGTCTGAATAAACGTGAAATAAAATACATAACTGATATTTCAACAACAACATAAATACAGGAAATACTAAAACAAAAAATTGAACAACTGATAAAAACGCTACTGAATAATGATAATATTTGTAAATTGTGAAATTATGTCAATTTTGTATCATTAAAATAGATGGTTACTGTGCGAGATAAATTGATTTCAATTCGAACATTTCTTAAGAAATCTGTTCAGCCCAAGGTGAATCGGGCATGAGTTCAAGAAAGATACGGAAATGTTCGTTGGCTTCTTCGGTAAGACCAACCCGTTTAAGTAACATTCCAAGATGAAATCGAACTTCGGCGTAATCAGGATGGTATTTTAATGCTCCACGAAATGCGGCGGCGGCTAGTTCGTTGTTGCCGAGTTCAGCCAAAACACAACCAAGATTCGCGCGTGCTTCGACAAATGTTTCATCGAGTTCAATTGCCATAAAATATCGTTCACGCGCTGCCGTCAGATCGCCAAGCCGATACAAAATTTCTGCGATTTGAAAATGAATTTGCGGATTGGGTTTTCCGGCTGCCAAAGCCGCACGATAAAGATCAACAGCACCTTGCCAATTCCCTGCCGATTCCAACAACCCCGCCGTTTCGTAAAGTGTTTCGAAATTGTTTGGTTCGGGGACAGGTTCCAAAACCGATTCGAGAATTTCCAACGGTTCACGCAATGGAGCAGCAACCGGTTCGTCTTCAACAAGGAATGAAAAATAACGTTGACCGTCCTGATTGATAAGACCTTTTTCCGTAACCAACAGAACATTCCGTCCGTTAACCTGAACATCAACCTGTCGTCCTGCCGGAATATTCCGTTTGATTTTTCGTAACCGATCTATCACCGTGTTTGTCGGCAATCCGGCATCGAACATATTCCGAACAATTTTTAACGGTAAAATACTTTCAACATCAAAAT
>JAITIZ010000212.1 GCA_031279215.1 Planctomycetaceae bacterium | reverse complement strand
GAAACGATTAATCCGCTTGGTCAATCGGAAAAAACCGAATATGATAAAACCGAGAATCATTTTATCCACGACGGATGGCAAATCATTTTGCAATTTGAGAACAAAGAAATCAAACCAACTCACCGTTATCTCTGGGGAACAAAACAAGACGAACTAATTTGCAATAACAACAATTAGACACTAGGCGACAACCTAAACACAATCCGCGACATTGTAAAATCTGATGGTAATGTTGTTTCGCATTTAGAGTACAACGCCTTCGGCAAAATAATTTCTGAAACAAAAAATGACTTATTTTTCTTTGGCTATACAAGAAAGTTATTTGATAATGTAAGTGATCTGCAATGGAATATTAATCTCTGGTATGATTCAAATGTTGGACGATGGATAAGTGAGGATCCTATTGAGTTTAGAGGAGGTGATACAAACTTGTATCGATATGTAGATAATACAATTATACAATATACTGATTTATTGGGTTTCTGGAAAATTAAAAGAGATTCTTCAAAACCTATTGTTGATGCGTATGCAGAGCAGAATGATACTTTTGCAGGACTTGCCGAAAAAATCGGGTTAAATGTATCTGAAAAAGAAAAATGGTTGACTCTTTATAATAATGAGGTATTAGGTGCGAATCCTAAATGCGGTAATAAATATGGTATTCCCAATACAATTTATTCATCATGGTTTGGTGATGAAATACCAAGTATGTATTCAGACTGGAAAAGTAAAAATGCTCAACTTGCGGAACTTGGATTTTACGTTATATATTATGATAATGATTTACAAGGAATTGGAAGTAATATGAACTTACGTGATAATATGAAAAAAATGTTCATTGGATCAACTTATGCAAATAATGCTTTACAAAATTTCCTAAATACTGCGCAAAATATTGCAATCAAAAAACAGATACATGGATTTGTTATTGTTGGTCATGGTTCTCCAACATCTTTTGGTACATCTACTTACTATCAGAACACAGCTAATGGTAAAAATATGTTACCAGCTGTAAAAGGTCCGCAAGTAAGACCAACGTACACGGAATTTAGAGACCGCATGAAATATAAACTTGGAGCTGTGGTTATATTAGCATGCATGGGTAATGGACGTATTCAAGGTACAACATATATCCCAGGAAAAGCTAAAACCTTATTTACAGACGATTCAAATATTATCAATAAACAAGAATTTACAACTCCGCAGAATATCGTTTGGCATGGATGGCATTATATTGCTAATACCAACGAAGTAATTGCCGTAAACTTAAAATTACTTTGGTCAGGCGGAAAACAAGCTACTCTTTTTTAATTTTTAAAATCGTGAAACAAAAAATTGATTATAGAATTTTTCATTACAGAATAATTTCTCTGTTTTTGTTATTTATTATATTGTGTCTTTTGATTGTTTTATTGTTTCAAAGGTCATTTATTGATCGATTGTCAACAGCAAGAGATTGTGAGACAAGTGCCGTTAATAATAAATGTCAGTCTGAAATAAAAGAAAATGATTTGGATAGCATTTATCTTTGTAACAAGGATGATTATGATAAAAGACGTATATTGTTTTGTACAATGGCACCGGATTTAGATATGTTTGATCGGAATCCGCCGTATCCAATTGACGCTTATTTGAGTGTTATGAGAAAAACACGTTCTGTTAATAAAGCTTTATATTGGGCTGATAATATTAATATAGAACATGACGGCGAATTAATTTCTAATGAGATTCAAAGACAGAGATATAAATTTCGAGCGTTGGCATTTGAAATGGGAAAAGACTATAAAAAAGCAATTGAATGTTATAAAATTTACTATAATGTAAGTGATAATAAAATAGAAGAACTAATTCCGCCAAGAATTTTGTACTTTATAGGAAAACGCAGCGTTGCAGCGGAACGTTATGTTGATGAGATACTCAAATTGCCGAAATTGATGCAAATGGAGTTATTAGATAAACGCGGTCGAATTGATGAATTTTGCCAAGATGTTTTTTGGAACAAATATGATGTTACAGAACCTTGTGAATCTTTTGAAGAATATATCAAGTTGATCAAAAATAACATTTTGTCTGATAACATTGAGGTCAAAGAAAAAATTACTGCCGCAATTAAATTACTTACAGATTTGATAAATATGCGAAATACAAATAAACTAAAATGTATTGGACCTTATAATAAATATCCATACGATGGTTATTTTCAAATCAAGAATGATAACAATTGATTCGCTCGGTTATGAGACCATTTATCGTTACGATAAAGTCTCACAGCTTATAAGTGAGAATTACAAATTTTATCAAGCATGAGTTATACAATTTCGACTTAAATGACAATCACAAGACCGCTGATAACAAGGTCAAAAACAAATTATATACTTTTCACACTTTAAATTTCGGTTTTCGTTTTAAACTCAACTCGCCCTGAAAGGGCAATCAGCATTAGCGTAGGGCAACGCCCTACGGAAAAAAATATAACACACCAAAGCCCTGTAAGGGCGGCAGCAAAAAGATTATTTATGATCTTTAGGCTTGCGC
>JAITIZ010000193.1 GCA_031279215.1 Planctomycetaceae bacterium | reverse complement strand
AAAACGATTATTCCATTAAAACTAGAACAAGGAACATGGCGAATCACATTAAAACCTCGCGAACTCGATGGACTTGTTGACCGTTTCTTCCTAACTACCGATCCCAATGCAAAACCGTAGTAACGATTCAGATGTGTATTATCAGGAAGTGCTTACTGGGTAGGCGGTTAAATATCAGATAGGCGAGAATCTGCGGATTACAATAATTTCACGATTTCAATTTTCCCTATATTCAATTTTCCCTATATTCAATTTTGGTAAAAATATTATGCAAGCAGAAATTATCTCGAATGGCGACGAACTAACCAGTGGGAAAATTCTTGACACAAATTCTCAATGGTTAAGTATTCAGTTGGCGGATATTGGTATTACGACATTGTACCATACAACAGTTGGCGATGATTTGGAGGCGATGATTGGAGTTCTTCGCACGGCGGTGGAACGAACTGATTTAATTCTTTGGACGGGCGGTCTTGGTCCTACAGCTGATGATCTGACACGGCAGGCGATTGCTGAAGGTGTTGGTGTGCCGTTGGAAAAAAACGCGGATTCTATGCGGTTGATTCAAGAGATGTTCCGGCGGCACGGACATAAAATGCCCAAGACCAATGAAATTCAAGCTTTTCAACCGCGAGGAGCTTTACCGATTCATAATCCTCACGGAACAGCACCGGGGATTGATTTTACCGTACAACGTCAGAAGCCGTTTAAAAATGGGCGGCTTGATTTTTTCCGTATTCTTGCTTATCCCGGTGTTCCGGCGGAAATGAAAGAGATGTGGTATGATAGCGGTCAAAAGTCTATTCAAGAAATGCTTGACCAACTCACTGGACAAAAACGGGTATTACGTTTTCGTACGATTCATTCTTTTGGTTTGGGTGAAAGCCAGGTTGAAGCAATGTTACCGGATATTATCAATCGGAAACATGATCCCAAAGTCGGAATTACTGCTAATCAGGCAACAATTACCCTTCGAATTGCTTCTGAGGCTGTTACCGAAGAAGAATGTTTCAAAAAAATAGAACCAACTGCAACTCTCATTTATCAAACGCTTGGCGATTTAATTTTTGGCGAAGGCGAAGATCGGTTGCAAGAGGTTGTGTGCCGGAAGTTGACTGTGTTGGGTAAAACGCTTGCGGTTATTGAAGCGGGGACACGCGGATTATTGGCGGAAGCGATTGCTGGTTCTAAAGAGTTACCGGATTGTTTTGCTGGCGGAATTGTGTTGCCGCCGAAACAACCAATTGATACGGATGAAATGATTCGGCGGGGGCGGCGTCTTTTCAATGTTGATTATTTACTTTTGATAGGAGCTTATCCGCCGGGTCAACCCGACCGAAACCGAACTGAGGAAACATTGGTTGCGGTTGTTGACGCACGACAAACAGATTTACAAAAATCGGTTCTCGTATTACAAAATTATCCTTACGTCGGACACCCCAATATCATTGATGATCTATACGTAAAACGAGCACTAAACTTGTTGAGAAAAATAATCTCTAAAAATCCCTAGTATTCACAAGTTGGTTGGTAAAATGGATAAAATTATAACAGTAATCCAGATTTTAGGGATTGACCTAATCTATTTTCGAATCTGTTTTTTGTAATTGTTTATTTAAAAATGATCAATAATCTCAAAACCAATTATTGTAATTATTCAGTAGCGATTCTATTGTTTATACTCTATCCTGTTATGAATTTGGTTCAATGCAATTTTTTATTCAGAAACCACAACAGCGGAAGTTCAACGCACTTAGGTGTAAAACTTTTTCCGTTCGGCATATGTCCGAATGACGAAACACAAAAGCATCGAACTTCCTGCACTATATCTTCCAATTTTTCAAGGTCGTTGCCGAGTCCCCATTCTTCAAGTTTTTCACGGCAAACTGCATCCATGTTCTCTGGATTTATGTTTCCGTTTAACAAGGATTGAATAACCGTATCATTTATCAAGGCATCGGCTTTCGTTATTACAACGGCACAATAGGTATAATGCCGTTCTTTTTTCCCTAGATAAGCGTGGTCAGTTTGACTGTTATATTCGTAATCTTTGTAACGGTACTTATACATACCGTTTCTTATACGAGCAACATTATCACCGAAATCACCGACACCGATATTGTCTCTGAATCCGCTATGTTCTGTCAGAAAGTCTGTGTACTGCTGCCGTACTTCCGGTATGCGGAACGGATCAACAAGGATAATCAATTCGTCCATAATATCGAAAAATACTAAATTCGACATTTTTTCTTCCTTGTCGAATAATTCACCGCCGGAGTCGTAAAAGAAAAGACGCATATCATGCAATTCCTCTTCTGCATTTTTAGTGTACTTTGTATTGGTAATATCAATCACGAAACTCTTGGGATGTTTCGGCGGAGTCTGTTTTGGAGCAAATCCTTGTATGAATAATTTGTTGCTTTCTTCCACATATTCCGCAAGCCCCTGAAACGGAAATGATAAACGGTTACCGAATTTCTGCTGTAAGCGATAAGTCAACGCTGCAAGATAAGCGGATTTTCCAGTAGAACGGCTGCCGAGTATCGGAATCACTGCCTCTTGATAAACACCGGCCTGCGTTCCCAAGTCCCCGCTGCAATAGGGACAAACAGCCGCAAGTTTTTCCCGACCATAATAATGAACAAGCGGGAGCATGGTTCCGCAACTTTTGCAGGGAGAATACTGAATCACATTGGCATCACCATCCATATATGGAGGCGGCAGTTCGTTATTTGTTTTGCATTTCGGACAAGTAAAGGCACTCAGCCAAACTAAATTTCCGCAGTGAGGACAAATTGTCCACGTCTTGCTCTGTTCTTCCCATGTTTCATAGATGCGGCGGTTGTAACGATACACGTATAACCAGAGGATAATAGGAAGGAAAATAATTCCAAGCCCAATAAATAGAATGATAAATCCGAAATCCATAAGATTGAATCCTGTTAGTGATTAGTGTTCTTTGGTTGTTCTTGTTCTGACGTAGTAACAGGCTTTTGTTCATTTGGAACAGTTGTGTTACTGGTATCAGCAGGTTTGGGTTGTGTGCTTTGCGCATGTGGATTTTCTTGCTTCGGTAGCGGTTTTGGGGTATCAGCAGGTTTTGGTTGTGTGCTTGGCGCATGCGGATTTTCTTGTTTTGCGTCTGGCGCAACAGATTCCTGTTGAGAGTCCGGTGCCGTTTGTTTTGGCGGTTCCTGCGTATTGGTCTCTGGCTTACTCTTACGAAGGAAGACCAATGTAAGTACGATAGAAATAACGACAACAGTGAGGATAACCGAAATAACAATAACAATATAAGGATTTTTCCACCATGTACGGTTGAGAATAATTAGTCCTATTCTGCTGTAAAATACTCGCTTCATCTCTGCATTTGCATCTGTCTTTTTCAAAACGTTAGCAATTTTGTTCCGATATGCCTTACATTGGTTCGATTTATCCTGGCGTGATTTATTAGATTCGCCTATACGAGTTGCAGAACATTCTACGTAACCTTCTTTATTCCTTGGTATCCAGAACAGGGAAACAAATTGCGATTGAAAAGGTATTACCTGTCCATTATGTACATCATTTATGGATATCCACCTATTGAATATCAATTTTTGAGAAAACACATATTGCAAAAATGCTGTTGCCTGCGGTTTTGCATCTTCTCCATTAATCCAGTTCCTCGTTTCTTGGGTGATAATGGAAATATAGTATGAAGCAAATTCATTAAAGTCGATTTGCTGTTCTGAATCTGGAAAAAGGTTAATTAACCTTGCGTGTTTTTGCGGCGAATCGGCTCTACTGATTGCCGTAGGCAAAACACTTTCGTAGAATACCTTGATTTGTGTCCGCTCTAAACCGCATATAACACGTCTTATGTATTTAAAATGCTCTTCTATCAATTCTTCGTCTTGAATAGCAAGAAGAAGATAGAAATGAAACATTAGAGTTTCTGGTTTTAATTGTTTGACGGAAAATTTAAGTAACTGTTTGCCAAACTGTTTCCACTTCTCATCAGCACAGAATAATTTTTCTACTTCGTAAATGCTAATTTTCTTCTGATTGTCGATGTCCGTAGAATGAGATTTTTGAAGTTGTTCAGTAACAGAAAGCGGACTGAGAAATTGACGAATAATAAAATTGTCAAAGATTTTAATCAACTGTCCCTGCGATTCTTGCGGTAATGAGCAAATTATTTTGAAAAACAAATTAAATAATTCTTTGTCTTGTGTGTTATTGTTCTGTAACCAAATGGCAGTATATTCTGCTTTGTGTTGCAAGTTGGCGAACATAGAGCAAAATTCTCTACTCTTACGGTTATCGTTGAACTGCTGCAATACCCAACTCGTAAATGCGCTTTTTATTGGAGAATTGTATATTAGGCGTTCAAAAAACGGCACTGCAACTTTTAATCGTTCTTGTGGTTTACTGCCCCATCGGTTGATGGACACAGTATCACCGCGAAGGATAAAAAAATCGTTTTCTCCCGCCGCATCGGTTAATATCTGTTGTTGCGTTTGCCGCGGCAATGTTTGGTATGTTTTCCACATTGTACTCCATTCTGCATTATCGAGAGGTGATGATGGCTGCACAAAAAAATCATATAACAGCAACAGCGAATCCAATGAATTATCAAAAGGATTGATTACGATGTTATATTTCTTTGCAAACTCATAACGCCGTTGTAATTCTTCGCTTGGATGTTCATAACGTAACAGCAATTTAGCGAAACGGCAATTTGCGTTGTCGTGAATATCAACCGTCCCAGCAACAATATCAAATTGGAAAAACTGCATTGCCAGATTGGGAGAACCGAAATGAAACGAATGTCCATCTAAACACGTTCCGGCAATGTTAAACTGCTGTGCTGTATTTGCAGATCGGCAGTAAGTCGAAAAAGAAATCTCTTGCGATGCGAAAATCGGCAGAGTTAACTGCACCGCGGCAATCCATTTTGCAATCTCGTCCGGTATTTCCCGCAGAATTATTCCTTTGTTTGACTTTGCATCACGAACAGATGCAAGCAGCGATTTGAACCATTCAAATCGTTCTTCATTATCAAGCAAATCAAGGCAATCACTGTTGAAATAGCGCAATTGTTCTTTTGTAATGTCAACTAGCGGCAGCGGTTCGGGCATGTGTCCGAGATGCTGTTCCTCTTCGGTTAAACCGTCTGCCCAAAGTAAAGAATAACGGGTATTGTCCCAAAGTTGAATCGGGTAAAAGTTCCACGCCGTTCTTTCCGGTAGAATAAGGGCGTGAGAAAAAAGGTTACCGAAACGCTGTCCGGCATAGTCCTTGCCGACATATCGGGTTCGGCAGATAACACGTTTGCCGCTGCATAATTGGAAAGATGAAAATATGATAGGAAATAAATCAAGTTCTGCCTCGGTTACCGGCTGCGGCGGTAGTCCGTCCGGTGTGTTATATCCGCCAGCAAACTTGATAAGGTCATCTTTGTCTTCGGCAGTCAATCCGTCTGACATTGAGAACGTAGAAAAACCGCTACGTCCTTCGATATTGAATTCGCAGGACGTGTATTTCCACTGCATTACTCCGGTCTGAATGATATTGCTTGACATCTTATTTTCCTTGTATTAAATCGTTCTTGTAAAGCAGCCATAAAAACGGGTCTTCTACGTGCATCGGCTGCGGACCTCCGGGAATGATAAGGTTACCGTTGTTGTCCTTTTTAGGGTCTTTCCCTAATGCACTGACTCCGAAGAATCTGGAATCAAACCGCCTGCCTGCCTGAATACATTCTGCCCCTTCGTTATCCAACCAATTTTTGATGAAATCACTGTTTCCTTCTATCTCATTGAGGTTAATAACGTGTTTATGGTGTTGCACTGGGGTTTCAAACCGTCCGTATTCTTCAGCAAATAACCCATTAAGGAGGTCAATTTTAGAAAAGGTGATTGCTAACGGAATACTTTCGGTATTTCTGCGTCTGGACTTGATAAAATTGACAAGGAACTCAATGATATGATTTTGACAATGTGCAATTTCTGCAACCGGCATATCATTGGATTTTACTTTCTGCCGAATAGATGAAATTTGCAGCGGATCAAGCAGCAAAATAATACCAGATGCGTGAGCAATGTAACGGTTCACTTTTGATATATTTTGTACTGACGTCAAATCTTCACCGGCAGAGTCAAAAAATGCAAGGACTACGGATTTTGTGTTGTTGTCCCTGTATAATTCAAGCGAGTAAATTAGCGGTTTTTTAACGTCAGCATCGGCCGCGGCACCTTGTGTCTGTTTCAAACGAATGTGCTGCATATACAACGGTTCGTAAAACTTTCGGCGATACAAGTCAATTGTCTCATCGCCAAGAGCGCAAAGTGACCAGTTAAATTTGTTATAGAGACGTTTCAACTGATTGATAAGAACAGCAATGTAATGCGATTTGCCGGTACTTCTTGCTCCGACAACAGCAAAAATCACATTGGAAAGGTTTTCAATATTCGGAGGAAACTCGCTGTGGCAAGACGGACAAACACGAATAGTTGTATTGCGATGGCATTTCGGACACACTCCGCCGTGCTGATTATTTCCTTGGAACGTTGTATGATATTGAATGATTTTCACATTAGATGGAATCTGCTGCTGCGGCTGTAAATCTTGTTCAAACCGTGTCCGCAATTCGTCCGGCTGCGAACAAGAGGGAATGGAACACTGAAACCACGTGTTTTTCAGGTCAACCAGCGTAAAACAAAAAGGACAAGTGTATGACATTTTATTATTTATTATTATCTGGGATAAAGTTCTAATTCCCTCTGCGGCGGGTCAATAATCCGGTATAAACCCGATTGTTGTACATCTTTGATAAAAACACGGATAAAACAATCTTCTGCAAAATACTTTTTCGGAAGTAAGACACCACTGCGTTTTCGTTGAGACTCTGCCGAGCTTGCGATTTGTGCTCCTTCATGACGGGTGAGCGGCGGTCGGTCTTCTGCTCTTTTTACAATACAAGCAGGTAATGATTCTGCATTTTCCGCAGTAATTTCCACAACACCTTCTATCTCACCGCTGCTTCCTCTGCGAAATGAAAGTGAGTATTTAATAATTGTTTTATGTGTTTGGCGGTGAATACCTTTTGATGCAGTGAATTTTCCATCTTTCTCCAACAGAACATATACTGCAAAATAATAATCTTGATTTGCAGACAATGAAAACGCATCTTCAACATCGTATTCTTTCTTGCTCAAAACTTTACGGACAGCAACATTGTCATTTTTACCCTTCGGCGGTTGATCATTACGATACACAATCAATACCTTGTCAACATTATTTGCCCAATCCCAGCGCAGATGCCAATGTGTACCGGAATTATAAAGCCGAAGATTTTTGACTTCTTCTATTTTATGAACCGAAACACTGTTGCCGAAAACAGCAAGACCATTTTCAACTGTAACCGGCAAAAGTGAAATATAACCTGTTTCCGTATTCTGCCAATTAGCTGAATTCGTTTCTGTGTTTTCAATTGGTTTTCCGTAGATTTTAATCAAACCGTCAAGCCCCGTTTGCTGAATAAAACCAGCAACAGGTAAATTCTTTTCTTTGACCACAAAAATATACACATGACCTTTTTTCGGCGGTGTCCAATGCAGCAGGACTTCATCATTCGGCTGGATGTCTGCTTTTAGGTCAAGAACAGCAGAGGGAGGCAGAACCGGTTTGCACGAAACAGTTTTACCCGGCGTGATAATTTCCTTGCCTTCGGGATTCTTGAAAATTACTTGAACCTTGTAAGTGTAAATCTGCCCGTTTTTCAGATTCGAATCCTGTAAATAACCGGGCTTTTGTGAAAAGATTTCTTTGTCAGCAATACCTTCTGAACTTCGGATAATTTTTACGGAACCGGCAGACAACGGAGTCCAAGTGAGCGTAACGGTACTATCATTCGGCTGCGTCTGCAAATTCTGCACATCCCCTATTAGCTGCAGCAACTTCGATTGGGTTCCGGTTGTTTCTATTTGTTCACCGCGTCGGGAAAACACGGCATAACCATAGATCACACCGATACTACAAGTGGAATCCGTATAAGTTGTTCCATCTAAATCTTTTGCAATTTGTTCACCGTCCGAAGCCGATACGGGAATGCCGCCGGTTTTGCGGACAAGGATAAAATGCGGAACACGCCGTGCCTGTGGAGGAGTCCACGAAAGTTGAAAACTATTCGGCAATTCTTTGACTTGTAAATTACTTGGCGGTAACGGCGGGAACTTTTCCAATGCCTGTTTTGCTTCATAACAATCATTTACCCGCTCAATAATACTTTCACAAAGGTCGAGTTTTTCCTGCGTTGTCTTGATATTCGGTAACTTCGCTAAATCACTTCGTACTGTTGACAACGTTGCGGCAACCTGTTTTCCTTCGTTTTGCAGAATTGCCGATTCGGGATAGACCTCTTTCAATTCGGTAACTACTTTTTCTGCTTCGAATAAATATTTCTTTGCGGTTAGTTCACGAATTTTATTTTCAAGGACTGCGGCTTGTTTCCGTTTCTGTTCCAACTCCGCTTGTTCTTTTCTTTTACGTTCCGTTTCCTGTTTTTCAATTACGTCAATTTGTGAACGCAGTGCTAATGCATCGGCATTGTCTTTCCAATAGATAAGCGATTTGCGCACCCACGATTTTGCTTCGTCAATTTTATTTTCGCTTAACGCTTTCTTTGCCTCTTTGGTTGCCATTATAGCGTTTGCCCTATCGCCAAGTGCAAAACCGCATTGGCAATATCCCGTGCTGAAGAGAGATTCCTTACGGCATTGGGGACATTCGATTTTTAATGGAGTACCGCATTCACTACACAGGTTAAAACTAACATCATTCAGGTGAAAACAAGCAGGACATTGCAGTGTCGGCTTAATGTCCGCTTTGTGTCTTGGCGGAGAACATTTACGCTGGTTGATATAGTAATCATATACTAGCCATTCTGCTTCCGCTTGTGAATAACCGCAATTTTGCTGTGCGTCCTTAACGGATAATTCATAATCCTCATTCGAGACAGTTTTACCGGTTGCACGCAAGTCAAAATATTCTCTGCAAAGTTTGTCAAAAGGTCTCCGTTTTAACGCAATGTCATATTTTTTACGAAAGGTATCGTCTTTGAAAATGGTTATTGCCTTACCCAGTACTCTGTTTTTGGCATCGACTTCCGATGTTTTTTGCGGTACACGTCTGTTCTTTTCGTTTATTTCTTTGGCGGTTTCAAGCAATGCTTTTGTTGTACTTGTCCGGCTCATTGAAAGCAATTCGTAGAGATTACTGTATGAGCCATCGGCAATGAGTTTCAAGTCGGCAGTCATTGCGTCCATTTCACTGATACTCATTGCTTCGTCATTTAGCGAAGCGGGCTTTGCCGGCGGCTGAAAATCTGGCGTTACTGGAAAATGCAGCTTACTTTCAATCGTTTTTTCCTTGAAAAACGGGCTGAATTTGGTTTTCAAAGCTTTATATTCGCTCTCTTCAAGTATTCCATCACGCTCGTATTCTGTGATATGACGGATAAGTTCGTCGAGTTTTTCCTTCCACGCGGTATTGCTAAGGTTAGCCAATCCAAGCGTTGCGAGGTCGCGTTGGAGATATTTTCTTGCCGTTTCTGTCAACGCTTTGAATTTCGGCGAAGCGTTCACTTTTTTATTCCATTCTGGAATAAGTTTATTTTCCAATTCGTTCTTCAACTCCTCCGGATGGATAATCGGCGGGTCAAGAAACAGTTCCAATTCGGTGTAAATATTTTCGTTCATCTGCTTCTCCTTTGTGCTATTCCACGACCAAGTCGCGACACTTCTTTGTTGCCGGATTGGACTGGTCGTTTAATTCAACGAGTCCGAACTGATCGATATAGGCAACACAGGAATACGTTGTTCCAAGATCAATACCGACTATAGTTTTTGCCATTGTTGTAAAATTGG
>JAITIZ010000188.1 GCA_031279215.1 Planctomycetaceae bacterium | reverse complement strand
TTAGACAAAGCCGTTGAAAAAGCTTATGGCAAAACGTTTGAAAATGACAGTCAACGTGTTGCTCATTTATTCGAGTTGTACCAAAAATTAACAGGCGAATTGTTTATTGATTAAACATAAAATTATGACTGCAAGAGGTATATTAACTATTCACTCATAACTATTCACTACGATATGCTGTCCTTTCAGGGCATAGGAAAAATATCATATATATTCTATTGTTTATCATCAGGCAAATATTCACAAAGTAGGTGAAACATTGCCTGCCTTTTACATAAATTGTAACACAATAAAATTTACGGGCGAGAGGATTTGAACCTCCAAGCCTTGCGGCATCGGATCCTAAGTCCGACGTGTCTGCCAATTCCACCACGCCCGCAAAAAACAGAATAAATCAAGTTAATCAAATAAACAATGTAGAAAAAAACACCATCCTAATACTTATCGTTGATTTTGCTTAATTAAAACAAAATGGGTATTGTTTGAATAACTCCGAACAAATGAAAGCCCTTATTTTACCCGACAAATGTTTGAACGCAAGCCGTCCGACGGTTTATTGAGCTGGAATTTTAAAAACAGGTTATTTTGTACACCCAATTTTGTGTAATTATCTTTTTTTTTCACTTAACCATTTAACTACTTAACTATAATAAGGTTTTGCCAATGCTTTGGTTTGCTTATTTTCTTGCTGTTGTCAATGCTACGATTATTGGGCTTTCGTTTCTATTTGTTAAAATTGCGGTTTCCGGTGCTTCACCGATTGACACGCTTAGTTTTCGGTTTGTTATCGCGCTGATTTTCTGTGTCGTTTATATGAAGATCATGAAAATCTCATTTCGTATCGAAGTTCGGCGGTTATTTCCATTACTATTACTGACGTTGTTTTATCCGCTTGGTTTTTTCACGTTTCAAGCTTACGGGTTGCTTTATATTGCTTCTGCCGAAGCAGGTATTTTGACCGCAACCGCACCCATTATCACAGCAGTCTGTGCCGCATTGTTCATCAGCGAAAAAATAAACCTGTTACAATTCTTATCAATCCTGATTTCCATTATTGGAGTTATGTTTATTTCCGTTATGAAGGGGATTAATTTTGACGCTTCGGTTGCGGGTATTGTGTTGATTCTGCTTTCGTGTTTTATGTCTGCCGGCTACACAATTCTCAACCGCGTTTTAATACGTTCATTTACAGCAATAGAAATCACATTGGTCATTATGATTGTCGGTAGTTTGTTTTTTACTCTGTTTTCCGTCGTAACACATATTGCTGACGGTACATTCGTAACAATTTTCAAACCGTTTAGTGATTGGTATTTTACAATAGCGATTTTGTATTTGGGTATTTTTTCGTCGATGGTAACAACAATTTTTTCGAGTTTAATTCTCAAACACCTCCGTGCAGCCGAACTGGTTGTATTTTTGAATTTTTCAACTGTTGTTGCGATTATTGCCGGTTATGTCTTGATGGGTGAAGCGATTTATTCATATCATCTTATTGCTGCTGCTTTGATTATTACCGGCGTAATTGGTACGAATTTTTTTGCAAAAAAAGAGAAAAACCCGCAAAAATAATTAAAATAATGACAGTTAGAAGTATATTGTGAATCTTTGGCGAGTTCTCTGGTAGTATTATGATATTTATTGGTTATAATAATAGACATTGTTTTTCAACCGCCTTTTTCAACAGTTTACTCTTTTAATCTTTCAAAATAGTATCGTGTCTTCTGATCAAGATCAATTGGATAAACCGAATAATTTATCGAAAAATTTGTTTAAGAATTTACCGAAAAAATTGTTAAAGAGTTTATCCAAAAATTCATTGAAAAATTTACCGAAACATCATATATTGTACCTTAATCGGGAATTGAGTTGGCTTAATTTCAATGAGCGGGTTCTTCTTGAAGCGGATGATCCGGCGGTGCCGCTTCTGGAACGTTTTAATTTTCTTGGTATTTTCTCCAATAACATGGATGAATTTTATCGGGTTCGTGTGGCATTGCTCAAGCGTTTGGTGAACCTTCAAGATGATGTTCGGGATGTGAACCTTGATTTTGACCCGTCTAAAATTCTAAAGGAAATTCATAAACGTGTTGTGATTCAACGTCACAAAGCCGATGATATTTACGAAAAAATCACCCGCGAACTGGCAAAAGAAAATATCTTTTTCATCAACGAAAACGAATTAACCGAAGAACAAGGTTCTTTTGTTCGGCAATATTTCAAAGAAACGGTTCGGCAATTTTTGTTTCCAATTATGCTGGACCGGTTTCAGAATTTTTCAAATTTGCACGATAATTCGATTTATTTGGTGGTTGACTTGGCACACAGGGACAATCCTGTGTTTGAGAATCTTGCTTTGATTGAAATTCCGACTAACCATGTTTCGCGATTTCTTGTTTTGCCGTCGGGTTTGGACAAAAAGCGATATGTTATGTTTCTGGACGATGTTATTCGATATTGTCTTGCGGATATTTTTTCGGTGTTTGGTTTTGTCCGTTTCAAGGCGTACATTATTAAATTCACACGAGATGCCGAACTTGATCTTGATAATGATGTTTCAAAAAGTTTTTTCGAAGCGATTAGCGATGGAATTAAGCAGCGTAAATATGGTGATACGGTTCGGTTTGTTTATGATGAGGAGTTGCCGCAAAAAATTCTAACCAATATTCTCAAGAAGTTTGGAATTAAAAAACGTGATTCTCTTGAAAAAGGCGGACGATACCACAACTTAAAAGATTTCATGCATTTTCCGCGAATTCTCGGAACAAAAAAAATGCAGTATGAACCCATACCGCAATTGGAAGTTGCTGATTTTCCGTTGGGAGTTTCCATGCTTGATGTGATTCGGGAAAAAGATGTGATGTTACATTATCCGTATCAACCGTTTCGGTACATAATTGAGTTGCTCCGTGAAGCGTCGATTGATCCGGCGGTTCGAACTATTAAAATGACTATTTACCGTGCGGCAAAACATTCGGCGGTGGTGAACGCATTGATTAACGCTGCGCGCAACGGTAAAGAAGTAATTGTTTTTGTCGAATTTCAGGCGCGTTTTGATGAAGCGGCGAATATCTCATGGGCTGCACGAATGCAAGATGAAGGAATCCGTGTTTTACCAAGTATTCCCGGAATGAAAGTTCATTGTAAAATCCTGTTGATACGCCGCAAAGAATCCAATATCAATGTCTATTACACCGCCATCGGAACCGGAAATCCAAACGAAAATACTACCCGAATTTATTGTGACGAACATCTTTTGACGGCGAATAAGGAAATTACCACAGAAGTTAATAAAGTGTTTCATTTACTGGATGACCGAAAATACCAACTGCCGGATTTTAAACATATTATTGTCTCACCGTTTGGAACACGAAAGTTTTTTTTGAAACAAATTGACCATGAAATTAAAAACGCCAAAAAAGGGAAACCGGCATGGATGATTGTTAAGATGAATAATCTTGTCGATAAACGGATTGTGAACCGGCTTTATGAAGCGAGTGAGGCGGGAGTGCGAATCAACATGATTATTCGTGGAATTTGTACACTGATTCCCGGAATACCGAAAATTAGTGAAAATATTCGGGCTGTTCGGATTGTTGACCGTTTTCTGGAGCACTCGCGGATACTAGTTTTTTGTAACGATGAAAAACCGAAATATTTTATTGGTTCGGCGGATTGGATGGAGCGTAATCTTGATCATCGTTTTGAAGTTGTTACGCCGGTGTGTGATCCGGCGATTCAGAAACAACTTTGGGACATTCTGCAGATCCAACTCATGGATAATGTCAAAGCCCGATTCATCAGTTTGGAACACCCCAACGAACAAATCTCCATAAAAAAAGGAACTAAAAAAGTTCAAGCACAAACCGAAATCTACCGCTATCTACAACAACGAAAAACCGACCCCGAAAATCCCAATGATCGCTGAAAACAATGTCAACACAAATTATTGCTTCGTGTTCACAGGCTGGTTGTTAAAATGGTTAAAAATTGGGTAATATATCATTGGAATTTTCGTTAAAAGATAAACATCAGATAGGCGACCGTAGGTGAAAATCTTTCGCCGAAAGATTTTCACCCACGGTTGCAACGGTTGAGCTGGTTTTCCCATTTCTGTCCGTCAACAGGGTCAAGTCGGCTATCGCCGACGCAATGGCAGGTGAAAGCCCTTCAGCGAAAGGCTTTTACCTACGGCTTTTACCTACGGCTCTCACCTACGGCTTTTACCTACGGTTGCCTACCTTCCGAAACATAATGGTAGTATAAAAACAACCAATTGATAACAGGATTGAGTATAAACATAAGATGATGACTGTAAGAAGTATATTTATACATCTTTTGTTTCGGCATCGATTTCTGCGATTTTCAAGGAATTTCCGAGTTGGCGGAAGAGTTGTCGTGCTTGTTGGAGTCGTTCACGGACGAGTTGGGAATTACCTTGTTTTTGAGCCAGCCGAGCCAATCGGAAACAGTCTTCCGCCCAATGTTCCACTAAAGTCATGTCCCGATGGATTTCCATTGCTTTAGAAAGGTTTTCTTCCGCCGTCTTCAAGTCACCGGAACGCTCAAATAAACAACTAAGCTGTGAATGAATTTCCGCTTCCGCCTCCCGATCATAAATATTTTGTGTTAAATCAATGGCTTTGTAATACAATTCGGCGGCTTGTGATGTATCACCCAATTCGTCAAGTATTTGCCCGCGTGCCGTCAAAACCGCCGCTTCCGCCCGAACACGTTGACGATAATTTTTGATTTTTGAAACCGACTTAATCGCTTCATCGAATGCGGTTTGGCTTTCCTGTTTTTTTTTCTGCCGCCAAAGGACATTGGCAAGGCAAAGGAGTGTTTCAACAAGACCGGCTTGATCCGGTCCCGATTCATAATAAATAATGGCTTCACGTAAATTTCGTTCTGCCTCAATATCGTGCCGTAATTCATGAGAGATTTTTCCTAAAGCAAACAGAGCTTCCGCAATCCGTTCCGGTTCCGTAATCAATCTTGCAATTTGAAGAGATTGTTCATAATATTGGATAGCGGCTTCCAAATCGCCTTGTTGATAACGTAATCTGCCAAATTGGAAAAACAGTTCTGATTCTTCCACAGACCGGTGCGGAACCAACGACAACGCCCGCTCAATCATCGCACCAAACGTCTGAAAAAAACCCAACGTCAAGAAAGCATTCGCACAACATCCCAACGTTTCCGCAAAAAGTTCCGCACCGCCAACTGCCAAAGAATGTTCCGGCAAACGAACTGTTGCAAGCGTATCCGGTTTAAGCGTTCTCCGCATCAACTCGCCATAACCAATCATGGCACGTTGATGAAGTCGTTTGGCTTCCAATGTCAAGGAACCATCGGATGTATAGAGAAGGGAACGAATATAAGCACTCAAATGATGGTGATAAATCATACGACCATCCGGCTCATCACGAATAAGAGATCGTAAAAACGGATCAGATAAAATAACTTTAAATGAATTTTGAGAAATGTCGGCAACCCAACAAACCATTTCATCCAAAGACGGAACTTCCAAAACAGTATAAGCTTCAAAAAGAAGCGCAACATCGCGTCCCAATAAATGTTCAACAATCTGTTTCCATTGCGCCGGAGCAATATATTGAGGCATGGGTTCGCGCGGAAGCTCCTTCAAATTATCAACGTTTTTACAAAACAACAAATCAAGTGCTGCATGGACAGCGTAAGGGTGATTACGATAACCATGAAAAAGATCAATTAATTCCTGATTATCCGGTACTTTATCTTTTAAAACCGGTTGATAAGTTTCAATAAGCTGAAATATTTCCGAATCCGCCAAATCAGAAAGTCCTTGTAAAGAATCAGGAGAATTAAGTAACGGAAGAAAATAAACATTTTTTAAGGAACGAAATTCTTCGTTGACTGTTAATGTATCCCGAAAACGTTGCGAAAAAAGAAAAAAGAATTTGGACGGTAATTCCCGAACAATTTGCGACCAAAGTTCAACCCGCACCGCAGGTGTATCTTGTTCCGGATCGATCACTATCAAAATACGCCCATTGTCAGGAAGAATATCCGTAAGTAAATGGAGACGAAGAATAAATTGTTCAAAAATATTTTTACGGTGATCATACCGGAGTGCGTGGAAAAATTCGTAATCAGGTTCTTTTTTGTTGGAAAAGAGACCGAATTTTTGGTACAACAAATTCCATTGACGAAAACGTTTTCCCTCATAGTTCAGGGAACCTGCTTCATAACGCGCTGCCTGAAACGCATCTTCAAGCATCATTTTCATCACCATCGAAGGTGATTCGTTGGGTGCAACCGAATATCTCAATGAACTACATTGTAACGAATTATTTTCTTCGGCATCGGTTACCATTTGATCAAGAAGCCGGGTTTTACCCATTCCGTATTTACCAACAACAACAACCGCCTTACCGTCGGTATTTTGATCAGTAAGAATTTCTGCCCATTTTTGGCGTTCGTTTTTTCGACCCACGAACATATTGATCATACTGTGCGTAACATTATTAAGCACGTCAAACCTCTTATAATTATTGTTTCGATTATGTTTGGATTAAAATCAAATATCGAATTGAGTGTGTTTACCGAAAAGGTTTTGTTGTTATCAATCAAAAAAACCGGTTTACCGTAACAAATAAAATTCCGCCGAATACCTCGTTCAAATAGTCCGCAGATTTCACAGATGTTACAGATTTGCACCGATTTTTAGAAGTTTCCCTCAATAAAATTTTGTAACTATTCAATAACCGCCCCGAAGATGCAGCCGGCAATAGTGTTAGGACAACGCTCTACGTAAACAATCACTATGATAAAATAAAACACTCTAAATGAGCGAAAGCAGCATCAGGAATAACGGCTATTGTTCTTGCGGGGCATTGTGTGTTGGGAATATTTTCGTAGGGCGTTACCATAATTGCCGTAAGTTTATTGTTTATGGTTCTTTTGAGGCGGTTACGAAATAATTACAAATATTAATTTTGGGACATTAAGGGGCGTAGAATATATCATCTTCATTGGGGTTGAGTTCTTTATCGGTTGGAATGTAAATTTTAGCTAATTGAACTTTTGTGGTTCCGGTTTTGATATACCGGATGAGGGTATTTTTTTCGTGCCGTTCAAGCTCTTCCACCGAGTCAACCGCAGCATTGTTGAGCCGTGTAATTACATCGCCTCTACTAAGTCCGAGAAGATTCAAGGGCGAACCTTCGATAGGATTGGAGGTTAAGCGTGCTGCCGTGAAGGTATAACCGGGAATCTTCATATTTTGGATCACAAATGTTGCTCCCAATTTTGGTGAATAGTAATCGGAAGACAATATTGGAGCAGCGGGAGCGGTTTTTTCGACAAGAACCTGGCGTTCTACAACAATAGGTTTCTCAACAACAATCGGGCGTTCAACAACAACTGTTGACGGGCGCGGCGGTACAACCACCACTGCCGGTGAACGCCGGTAATAACCATAAGGGGAATAACCGTTGGCGATTGCAGCAACAGCTCCAACTGCTCCAATCACTCCAAGTGTTTTTTCGAAATCACTCGGACCATGACGATGGTGTGGCGGAGGCGGTCCATGAAAACGACCCGGTTGTGCAAGTGCGGGGGAAACCGAGAGAGCAGTGAAAACAATAAACATCAAAACTCCGGTAATCCAACGGGTTGATAACAATTTCATGTTCATGATAAACTCCTTTGAAAAAGTAGGTTCCTTCATAAAAGAATATTTGTAACTATTTGTCAATTGACTTTAATTAACTTTGTTAATGAACTTTTTCTTGTAACATTTTCTTGCAAACACAAAATTGCAGCAAGTGATTATCCAATCTCTCGAATATACTTTATCATCCTGCCATGAATTGGTTGTTATTGGGAACGCGTACGTCTTGCCTGTGCGAAATCTTGGTACTTACGGGTGAGACACACGCGATCCTAAAAACAACCAATTGATAACAGATTAAAGTATAGTACCGAAAAAAATCATTTATGGCAAGATCAAGATATGAGCATATTATTCCATAAATCGTCAATCATCACAAGATGTTGCCAATGAAAAAAGTATTTATTGCAATGTCTTGTGATATTTTGAAAAATTTCCTAATGGGAACCTCTAAAAACCTAATGTAAAAATTTATTGTTAGAAGGAACGCGGTCGTCTCGACCGCATTTTTAGGAGTTTTTTTGTAAAAAAACAGTGCAGGCGAGACGCCTGCGTTCCTCCTAATATTAGTTTTTAGAAGTTACCAAAACATTATTTTCAAAAAACTTTTTAAAATAATCTGCGAAAATCTGCGTAATCTGCGGACGATTTAAATTATTAAATTATGCGGTCGTTAAGAAAATAGACAGTTACCTTTACACTTTCAAATTCGGTTTTATAAGACTGGAATTTTTGTGTTTTTTATTTAAAATCTTGTCAATTCTGTTTATCCTGTTATAATCGTAATATATCAGCGGAATTTTTGTTAAAAGATAAACTTTAAGGTAGGCAACCGTAGGTGAAAGCCCTTCGGCGAAACATGGTCTACCTTTGAATTATTGCTTTTTCGGTATTTCACATAAAAATTCCACTGAAATATTACTTAATAATCTGTTTATCTTGTCAAAAAACGAAGACCGAATTGTCAAGTGTGATGAGTATATATTACAAAAGGAGATGTTACATTGTTTCTATTTGCTTCATTAACGATGACCTCGTTGGACTGGGTTGTTTTGATTTTGTCGCTTTTGATTTGTTTTTTTCCGGCGTTATTTTTTGGCAGACGGTCGGGAAAAAATACATCGGAGTTTTTTGCGTCTGGTCGTAGTGTACCATGGTGGTTGATTGGTATTTCTATGGTAGCCACAACATTCGCTGCCGACACGCCCAATCTTGTTACGCAATTTGTGCGGGAACAAGGAGTTGCGGGTAACTGGGCGTGGTGGGCGTTCACCTTGACGGGAACCGCAACCGTTTTCTTTTACGCAAGACTTTGGCGGCGAAGCGAAGTCATGACTGATTTGGAGTTTTACAATATTCGTTATAGCGGAAAAATGGCAACATTTGTTCGCGGATTCCGTGCGGTTTATCTTGGATTCTTTTTCAATTGTATTATTCTCGGCAATGTCAATCTTGCTGCTTGCAAGATTGCGGGAATTCTTTTTGGTTTTGATCCGTTGACAACATTATTGATTGTGGGGTTAATTGATCTGACGTTTGCAATGTATGCTGGACTTTGGGGGGCTCTTGTGATTGACTTGTTTCAATTTTGCCTGATGATGACTGGAATTATTGTTATGGCGTATTTTGCCGTAAACAATGAAATTGTCGGCGGGTTGGGTGTCATGATTGAAAAAGTCAAAACGATGAGTGAAACGAACGGAATTAATTATTTAAACATACTTCCTGATTTTACCAATCATTGGGAAATGGCGGTTGCGGTATTTATTATGCCGCTTGCAATTCAATGGTGGGCAACATGGTATCCTGGTTCCGAACCTGGGGGCGGAAGTTATGTTGCTCAGAGAATGCTTGCTTCGAGATCGGAAAAAGATGCTCTTTGCGGTGTTCTGTTTTTTAATGTTGCGCATTATGTTTTACGTCCTTGGCCTTGGATTATTACGGCGTTGGCATCTTTGATTGTTTTTCCGACACTTGCCGATATTCACACGGCATTTCCGCATTTGGACAAAAAATTTCTTGGTAATGATATTGCGTATCCTGCAATGATGTTTTTTTTACCGGCTGGTTTTTTTGGATTGATGGTAGCGGCGTTATTTGCGGCGCGGTCTTCGACTTTTTTGACGCATTTGAATTGGGGGGCGTCATATTGTGTTCATGATTTCTATCGGCTTTTTATTGCACCGGGTAAATCTGAAAAACATTATGTTTTTGTGGGGCGGTTGGCAATTTTGGCTATTTTTATTGTGAGTGGTTTACTTGTGTTTGTGTTGGAATCGGCGAAAGATGCGTTCAATATCATGCTTCAAATTGGGGCCGGAACTGGTTTACTTTATCTAGTTCGTTGGTTTTGGTGGCGTATCAACGCCTGGTGTGAATTAACGGCAATGATTATTTCGTTTTTGATTTCGGTATTATTCTTGGTCGGCGATAAACTTGTATGGTGGTGCGGCAGTACGGAAAAAGCTCAAATGTTACTAAATCAATTGGGTTATGAAGTTTTTGTTTTTGGTACACATCAACGCCTTTTGACAACGATTTTCGTAACAACCGTCGCATGGATATTAACTGCCTATCTTACTCCCAAGACGGATATGGATGTTCTTATCAAATTTTACTGCAAAGTACGCCCATCCGGTTGGGGTTGGGAACCGGTTCGCAAAGCCGCTGGAATCAGCCGCGAAGAAATACAAAAGACCGGTGATAACATCCCAATGGCGTTATTGGGTTGGACGAGTGGTTGTGCGATGATTTGGTCAAGTTTATTTGTGGTTGGTAATATTCTCTATGGCCGTACGATTCTTGCGGTGATTTGCGGTCTTGTTTTTATTTTCAGTACAATAATTGTCGCTCGTATCGTCAACAAACTCTGGAAATGAATAATTATGGGAACTTCTAAAAACGTAATGGAAATATAAAAACAATCAATTGATAACAGGATTGAGTATAAAGGAACCGGCGAAACCGCGTTGTTTCGAGAGATGTTTTGATTCGTTACAACAAGGCGACATTGTGGTCGGGGATTGCGGTTTTTGTTTGTACCTGGTGATTGCCTTACTGTTGGCTGCGGGAGTTGATAGTTGTACACGCAACAATGCGTCCCGCAAAAACGGCGTGCCGAAGGAACCTCGAAGGAACCTTGGAAAGCCGGCATGAAATATGACCGTGTGGTGACATGGAAAAGACCCGACACGTCCCGATTGGATGTCGGAGGAAGAGTATGCTGCTATTCCTGAAACATTGGAATTACGTGAAATTTTGTACATTATTCATTGTGCCGGACAACGGGATGAAGTGTGTACGCTGATAACAACACTCAAGGATAAAAAAATCGTAATAGATCAGTGGAATTTTCGTTAAAAGATAAAACATCAGGTAGATTAGAATTACTGGAAACGCTCTGTACCTTTCGCGTGTAACTGACCGGAACCGACGCCAAGACCCCAATCATCATCAACTGAGTTCCCGAACCGCGAGAAGACCTCCAACAACTTTTTAAGCTCGCAAACATTCCTTACCCTGAAATACTACCAGCACACAGACCAACGACGCCCCATACCAGAAAAAAACTAAAAAAAACTGTGGACAATAAAAATTTTCAAAAAAATTGACCTAACTCAAATAATAAAAAAGAGTTAGAGCAAAAACTCTGAACAAGCGAATATGGAACATCCGTTGCAAGGAGGTTTTTAGATGAAAAAAATTTTTTATATCATATTAATTTTATGTTACTTTATGTTCATTTCTTATGGACACGCGGCAACTCCTTTTTTTGAAGTAGCAAAAACTTTTTATCAAAAAGCACAATATATAGATGCGATACATATTATTGAACAAGAGAGAGATAAAGATAATATCTTTCCAAATTTTTTACTTGCTTGGATTTACTCTACTTGTCCTGACAATAATGTACGAAATTCTCATAAAGCTTTAGAATATGCCGTTGATTTGCATTCTCAAACTCTTGTTTGTACTATAATGTATTTTTATCTGGATGATCCTCTTTGGAGACAACTATTATGGATGCCTTGGTGCGTAAGTGCTTCTGCGTATGCGGAACAAGGAGATTTTTCGAAAGCAATTTTAGCGCAAAAAATTGCTATTTTATTTTCATATTTACTTCCTCCCAATTTGGCTAAACATAAAGAATCACTACAGTCACGTTTAAATGTTATATTAAAATTATACGAGAACAAAATTCCTCTTCGAAGTGAAGCAATTGTTATTTCAATTATTAATGAACAATGGGTTAAATCAATTAATCTAGCAAAAACTCCTGAAGAATTACAAAAAGTTGCCTATTAACTGCCCTTTCCAAAAAATAGGTCTTTCGATTTTGTTGTAATTTGTGTAAGTTATTGGTCACAACAACGATAACCTGCTACACCAATTTTTAAGCGAATTGCTCAACTCCCACCGGCATCTCTTTGATGGTTTCACCGGTATTCGATTGGTCGTGGATGATACGACGACGAAACATGACGGCAAGAAAATCAAGGGTTGCGGTGGGAATGTGGTCTCGTGTCTCCATCTATGGCAAGACGATCAATAAATGTTACAAGACGTTTGTTTGTGTGAGTGAGTTGAGTCATTGGCAACCGGTACTGATCGTTTTAGTACTTGAGGAAGATGGTACCTGGGTTCCGTTGATGAGTACGAATCTTGACTTATCCGTGCAAGAAATCATTGAGAGTTACGGAGTTCGTTTTGGGATCGAGGAAGTCTTCAAGGACTTGAAGGACAATTATGGTTGGGGCAAACAGGA
>JAITIZ010000154.1 GCA_031279215.1 Planctomycetaceae bacterium | reverse complement strand
CGAAGCCCGTCAAATTATTCGGTCGAGTTTTGAGGTAGTTGAATATCTGCCCACTGCCGAACACGTTACCGAATGGAACGACGCTTACAGCCGTTTTGTGAACATTATCGGACAATAATCGATAATGGTAATTCCGTACAGGCGGGACGTTTGCGTTCCTAATGTGACCAATTTATGACTGGATAAAGTATTATGATAGGATTTTTAATCAGCGGTGGTTCTTCCGGTAGCGACATCAAATTCGGCGATACTTGGGATGAGCATGGCGGCAGTTGTGAACCCGAATATCCCCACAAGTACCGCAAACACCAAGAGATATTTACCAAGTAACATGGATGTAATAATATAAAATACCGCAATCGGTAAACTAAATGATGCACTGGCAATCGCCGCCGAAGGATTTCTTGCACCTAAAGTTACGTAAAGTCCGATGCCGCCGCCAACCATGAACGCCGAAAAAGGAACTAATTGGGTTTCAAAAGAACCGCTAAATGCAACCATAATCCAAATACACGCTGCAATACCAACAAATAAGAAAAAAATAATACCTAAACTTGTTGCGGTTGCAGCCCGTGTATTATCGTACTGCATTCCGATGTAAACCCCAACCATTGCCGAAAATGTATAGAGTACCGTTAAACTAATCAGCAGGAAAAATAAGGAGGTTTCGTCCAACGCCCGATACCAGTAAAGATAACCGCAAAGTAATAACGGCAACAGAACAATCCATTTCATGTTATAGAAAATACCGCCAAGTTTTCCGAACACATATTCTTTGGGTGTAATATCGCTTACAAGAATCAGGTCGAAAGTTCCGCCGTCTTTTTCGGAAGTTTGTGAGGTAATCGCCTGAACATTGACCAACACCAGCGAAAGTAGAAACAACGGAACCAAGGAACCGGCAAGTTGTGTTACCGTAATCGCCATGCTCTCCGTCAACACGTTATGAAGTGTCCACGCACAAATAACAAAAAATGCTAAAAAACCAAATTGAATGATCCAAATACGATGTCCGTAAGCACGGGTCATTATTTCACGCCAGATAATAGGATTGTTCCATGTATGGCGAATATGTGTATGACGAACACGTGAGCGAATCTGTTCCGGTTCGGCAGTAATTGTAACATTAGCAGGATCATTAGGGGCTTGTTTTTCCTGTTGTTCTTTACGTTGTTCTTTACGTTGTTCTTCGGCGGTTAATTCGTGAGTCCATTGATTTTCTTCAAATTTTGAAACGGCATCAACCGTAAGTGATTCCGCTAAAGTTTGTTCGGCTATTTTTTTGCGCCACGTATCTTCTTCCGTAGTTACCGAACGTGTTTCGCGGGACGGGTTCCAAACCCGAACTAAGGTAATAGCAACAATATTTATTGAAATAACAAGACCTCCGCAAATAATCAGAAAGTTTTGAATCGGTCCCAAAACCGTTCCGACAGAAATCGTTGAAACATCAATTGCCGGTCTGGAGGCAACAACAACCGCACTCCACGGACTAAACAATACGGCAAAATCTAACCCATTGGGAATGGAAACCGCAATTGTTTCCCAAACTCCAATCCAAAGAACCAACACAAGAATTGTTGTTGCAATTGCTTGAAACGTTTTTTCCCGCCAAAGAGCAATACAACTGCCAAGACTGCCGCATGCCAACATACTAAATAATGTAACAAGCATGACCCGAACAATCTGGTAATACGAAACACCGCCAAGCATGGCAATTGCCATAAACACCGGAACCGATACCGCAAGCATCATTAAAATATTGAGCAAACCGGCAAACAGTTTACCGAGTACCAATTCGCTGTTTGACATTCGCGTCAATAAAAGCAACAATAAGGTTTTACGTTCTTTCTCCTGCCCAACCGCTCCGGCAGCAAGCGTAGCAGCAAAAAAAACAGCAAGAACCAACTGAATCGGCGCAAGAAATTGAAACAACATCGCTCCAAAACGAGCAAAATCACCGGAATCCGTAATTAATTGTGTTCCGCTGACCACAAGCCATGCCGTAACAATAAGCAGCAGAAGCAGCCCAACATAAATACTGCGAATAATATAAGTCCAATCACGGCGCGGTGCCATCGTGATTTCACGAGTAAAAACCGGTCCTATTAACATTGTTGTTCTATCCTTAAAATTAAACGGTTAGGTCAATTGATGAAATCGTTTGATTTATTCTTGTTCAATAATTTATTTCCGTTCAAAACCGGCGTGATCATTCATTAGGATTACCGGCAATAAGATCACTGGTAAATCTCACTGGTAAATCATATCTTGTACGGTTGTTCCGGCGGGAATCATCGGCAACACGTGTTCTTGATACGGAATAACAATATCCAGCAAAAACGGATTCGGACTGTTAATCATTTGTTTGATTGCTTCTGGAAGTTGCGGTTTATCGGAAATATGTAACGCCTCCCAGCCGTAACCTTTTGCAATTGTTACGTAATCGGGATAACGTACCGCCGGACTAATTCCGGTTCCTTTGCCGAATGTTTCGGGATTATCAATTGGTCCCAAATAAGTTTGAGCGCGGTTCGATTGATGAAACCGGTCTTCCCATTGAACCACCATACCGAGATGCTGATTGTTCAAAAGCATTACTTTTACCGGAATTTTTTCACAATAACAAGTTGCCATTTCCTGAATATTCATTTGAAAACTGCCGTCGCCGTCAATATCAATGACTAATTTTTCGGGACAGGCAAGTTTGGCTCCCATAGCCGCCGGAAGACCAAAACCCATTGTTCCAAGTCCTGCGCTGGAAATCCATGTTCGCGGTTTTACGAAACGGTAATACTGTGTTGACCACATCTGATGCTGACCAACACCGGTCGCAATAATTGTTTCACGATCCTGTGTTGCTTTCCAGAGTTCTTCAATAGCGTATTGCGGTACGATATTGGGTGAATTTTTGTTATAGGAAAGCGGCATTTCCTTTTTCCAATCGTCAATTTTGCGGTGCCAGTCTTTTAATTCCGGTGCCGGTGTGTATGATTTCAACCGGTCAAGAATTTCTTGTAACACGATTTTCACATCACCGATAATCGGAAAATGGGCTTCTTTGACCTTATTGATTTCCGACGGGTCAATCTCAACATGAACAATAACCGCTTGTTTGGCAAATTCCGACGGCTTTCCCGTAACACGGTCATCGAACCGAACCCCCAACGCCAACAGTAAATCACTTTCATAAACCGCATGATTGGCATACGCTGTTCCGTGCATTCCAATCATTCCGAGAGCCAATTCGTGACCGCGCGGAAAAATCGAAAGTCCCATCATTGTTGTTGTAACAGGAATCTGTGTTTTTTCTGCTAGTTTCAGGAGTTCTGTTGCTGCGCCGGAAGATACAATTCCGCCTCCGGCATAAATTACCGGACGTTTTGCTTTTCTGATTACCTCAATAATGCGGTCAAGTAAAGTACCGGCAGGAGATTCGATTTCACCGCTGTAACCGGGTAAATTCATCGAGACATCGAAATTCGGAATACATTGAGCCACCTGAATATTTCTGGGAATATCAATCAGCACCGGACCGGGACGTCCGGTTGTTGCAATATACACGGCTTCTCGAACAATCCGTGTTAAATCGTTCACATTTGTTACAAGATAATGATGTTTCGTAATACTGCGGCAAACTTCGACCATTGGTGTTTCCTGAAACGCATCACTGCCGATATAATCCGTACTAACTTGTCCGGTAATTGCAATCAATGGGATACTATCCATTTTCGCATCGGCAATTGTTGTTACGAAGTTTGTTGCGCCGGGGCCGCTGGTTGCCATGCAAACACCGACGCGACCGGTTGCCCGCGCAAAACCTTGAGCCGCAAAACCGCCGCCTTGCTCATTGCGCGGAAGGACAACCCGAACTTTGTCCCGAAATCGGGTCATTGCCTGATGTAACGGAATACTAAAACCGCCCGGATAGGCAAAAATCGTTGTAACTCCGTTGTTAATAAGAGATTGAATCAAAATATCCGCTCCACTCATTTTGCCTTGAGACAAAATAGTTTTTGCTTCAGAAAGATTTTTATTGGTTGAATTCGGCATAAAATTTTCATGGGTAATGTTATAACTCTGTTTACCAAGTTAAGTTAAGACATTTAATAATACCGTAAACATTACATTTCTCAAGGGGTATTCCTAAGATACTCTGTCTTGATTCTAAATTGGTCGTTTTTTTGCGTTGCGTATTTTACGTCAGACCTGTTTTTCCTCAACGTGTCAACCGTCTCAACATGTTAATTGCCTCAACCGTGTTAACCGCCTCAACACGTCAACCGTCAACAGGGACAAGTCGGCTATTGCCGACGTGATGTTTTCGGCGAAACATTACCTACCTCGAAATAATTTACCTGAACAATAGACCACAAAATGCCGAAATCACCCGAAAAATTTTTAACCATTTTAACAACCAGCATGGGAATACCAGGAAAACAAAAACAAAACAAAAAGTTACGTTAGCGATATTTTGAAATATCAATCGTTAATTCCGTTCCTTTTTTTTCTTCAACAATCAATTCGACCGGACTTGTTGCAGAAGATTCGAGGATTTTAGGAATGACACGGTTTTGTTCCTCAAAAGCAATACGTTTGTCCTGCCGTTTTTTTCGTTCTGATTCCGGTAAACTGATTTCCTCTTCTAAAGATTTCAGGTCGTCGGGAAATACAATCTTTTGACGAAGTATCGCCGAATAATTCCCCGCCGGAACACCATCTCGAACATATTCCCGAAGAGTTGTTTGTATTTTTGTATGTCCTTTGATGTCGGTTACACCGCCGCAGCTGTACAGACTATTTTGCGGTTTCTTATTTACAAGTAATACATGAACATTCTCAACCGGTTGATCACCTTGCATAATGGTAATTGTTACCGGATTTAGATTTCGAAGTTCTGCTGGTGTTGAAAAATTACAACCAACAATCACAAATGGTAAAAATATTAAAAAACAGAATCGCATCATTTTGATTTATTAAATATGTTTATTGAAGTTTGAATTGAAATTTGACGGGGACTTGTTTATCCCCGCCTTTTTGAAGTTACGTTTAGAATGACGCACTTTCCCTGCCGTCTCTTGAGCCGTAGGCTCCCCAAATTCCAAACGGCGATGCTCCACTGACGTTACCGTCTGTTGTATCGAATTTTACGTTGGTGGCAGGTCCCGAATCAACTGTTTCCGAAACAAATCGTACCGAAC
>JAITIZ010000111.1 GCA_031279215.1 Planctomycetaceae bacterium | reverse complement strand
TATAAGAGTAGAATTTTTGTATTCTTTATTTAAAAATCCTGTAAATTCTGTTTATCCCGTCCCAATCCGTTGATCTTGTCCAAAAACGAAAACCGAATTGTCAAGTGTGATGAGTATATTTTGTTGTAACTGTCTATTTTATTTTAATATACTTTTCACACATGAAAATTCAGTGCATCTATTAATCGTATCAAAAAATAAAAACCGGAATTTCAAACGGGCGGAATATAAACCTCAATTAAATAACTGCCGGAAATGTATTACAAAATAGATCGTTACGAGTAATACTTATAATTTATCTAATTGTCCGATGTTTATGTATATGTAATCGCCTTGGGTTCTTTCGGCTAATTTTTGCAGCAGTGTTGATGGTGCTGAATCCGATTCGAACTGGATAACATTGATTTTTGTTTTGCCTGCTTTTTGGCACACGTCATCAAGGTTAAGAGCAAAAGCACCATCAGTTAGAAAAAAGATAAAATCGGGTTTGTACGAAATCGCATCTAGTAATGGTTTTAACGGTTCGGTTTTACCTCCTGCCGAAATCCCTTCAATAAATGTAACAGCATTGTTCTTGTTTTTTTTCGTTGCTGAAACCAAACTGTTTTTTTTCCAGGGAAATTGTTCATCGTTGTAAAAAATGATGTTGAAACGGTGTTGCTGATTTAACGATTCAAGAGCTTGTATCAATTCTAATTGGGCATTTTTTATTCGCGGTCCTCTCATACTTCCCGAACGGTCAAACACGAAAACAAAACTCGAACCCTTTCCAATTGTACCAAAAATCCGTAATGTTGCATCATGTTGTTCTAATGAAAAATTAGTGTTGTTCGTTGTGTTTTGTTCTTCAATAAGTTTGTTGGCTAACTTTTCGCCTGCTGTTGTTTTATCCGGTTCAATTGATTTTGTTTCTGAATCTATGACGGCTTCTTGAGTATTTTGTGACGAATTTTCGGAAATTGGTGTTTTATTATTGTTGCTGTTTTTTTCAGACAAAGGTTTATCTGGATTAGTTGTTGTTGTGTCGGTTTCATCTCCTAATTCATCAATACCTTGTTCATTTTGAGTGTGTACCTGATCTGTGTTTGCAGAACTGGTAATATCTGTACCGGAACTTGCGGTGTCAGTACCTCCGTTTGTTTCTGATGCAGCATTTTGGTTAGGCAAAGGATAGCCGGATTGATCGGAATTACCGACGGGCTGATTCATGTAACTCAAAAAAAGCAATAGTAACAATAATAAAAAAACCAAAATTGCTATCGCCAAAATAAACAAGATTTTTTTATCCTGTTGTTGGTGTTGCTGCTGTTGTTGATTTACTGGTACGGTTATTGTACGCGGAACTTTAATCGGCTGTTGTGGTGTTGAGTGTATTGAATTTGACATAATTAGGATAATTTCGTTAAATGTTGTATGAAATTTTATAAACTAGCGGTTCACACCAATAAACAAAGTAAAACTCAAAAGACAAATGACCGTATGTTTACAATTTTTAGGTTTACAATCTTTAGGTTTATAATCTTTAGGTTTACAATCTTTCGCCGAAATACCGCCAACTTCGTGATTGTTTTTGTGAATCGTTTCGTGAATAATTACAAAAATTATTTATTGTACGTTTTGTGAACCGCTGTTGCCGCTGAATGTCCAAATGGAACTGTCTTCTGACGGTTTCAAATCGTATTCAAAACCTGATGCAATTAATATGTCTCTGACAATATAAAATTGATCCGCCGAATCTCCATAAACAATAATTGATGCGTAAACTTTTTTTGCGTTGTATGGTTGCAAAAGTTTTTGGATTTCACTTTTGGATTTGTCGGATGTGTCAACAGCAATTCCGCGATCTGTTTTGGGTACTCCTAATTCATCATTGCTTGGCGAATCAAAATCGTTACGAGAACTCGCATCATAGATACGATTAAACCGCAGTATCAAATAAATTGATTGATTTGTTTTGGATGTACGTAACTTGGGCAGGTAAAGGACTTCATTTCGTGTATTTATGTCGGGGGTTATGGGTTTATTTTCTTTTTGTGTGATTTGTTGATTTAAATTATTAATTTCGTTTTGCTTAGTTTCGTTTGACTGTTTTTTAGCAAGATTTTCAGATTGTCGATTTTGAATTTGCTGTTCGAGATCATTGATTTCGTTTCCAACAACTTGATTTTTTGTTGCTATTATTTTAATTTGATCTTCGAGTTGTAAATTTTCTTTTTTTTGTTTTTGTAATATATTGGTCAATTCATTTTTTTTTGTTTCGGATTCTATTTTTATGTTTTTGAGTTGATCCTCATTTACGGACAGATATTTTTCGTTATCATTTTGGGACGGCGGCGGCGTGTGCGGAATGTTTTCGCGTAATACCGTTGCAAGTTTAATATCGTCGGTAAGCCGGTCAAGTTTTTCCTGTAAGGCTATAATTGTTTCAGGCAAAGCGGATTCGGTATATTCAATATTGTCTTCCGTTTGACGAATTTGAACTGCAACTAATATGGCAATAAGCAAAATACCGCCAAACGTATTACATACCGTATCAAGAAAAAATTCTAAACTTGATTGAGATGAATTTCTACGTCTTTTCATGTGTCGTGAATGACTTTGCGAATAACGAATTTAATATCTTATCAATATTTTATTCCGTTGTGTATTAAATTTGTTGTTTCGCCAATTACCTGATAACCGACATCAAAACCTTTCGCTTTAATACGGTCTAAAATTTCTTTGTAACGCCCAAATCGTGACGGGCGAAAATATATTACAAAATATTCTGTCGAATTGTTGCGCGAATCGACCCATTGGTAGAACTCGGATTGTGAAGTAAAGTTTTGCGGTAGAGAAGTATCTGTCGGAAGAATAGTTAATCCGTTTTGACCGTAAATACAAAGGAAAGCGGATTTGTCCTGCTTTTTTTGTATCGTAACATTAATTTGTTGCAGAGCAGCGGCGGTAATTTCATTTTTCAATTTTTGATTTTTCGATATTAACTCATCTGCCGTTTCCTGTAATTTTTTTTCTTGTTCTGATAATTTATCATTGTCAACTTTCAACTTGGCGAGTTGTTCTTTCAATTGTTTAATTTGGTCTTCGGTGTCAAGTGTTGATTTTAATTTCAGATTATTTCTTAAAATTTCTGTACGATGCTTTTCGTTTTGAATTTCTTTATCAAGCTCAGCACATTCCGCATTGAGCCGTTTTGTTGTAGCAAGTAATGAGTCGATTTGAATTTTTGTTTGCGGTGTGATAACAGATTCTAATTTTGTCTGATGTTGTTGTGTGATTTCGTTTTGAATTTCCTGCAACTCTTCGTTTAGTGATTTGATTTGTTCCTGCAATTCTTGTGCAGAAATTGTTGCGGCCGGCGGGGAAGGCGGATTTTGTGTTATCAATTTTAAAATCAGCAGCAATGTAATCAATATCACAATGCCGACAACGGACATAATAACGTCCTGAAATGAAAAAAGTGAAATGGGTGATTCTTGTTTATGACGCCGCATTTTTTTGTTTCAAAAAAGTAATTTTTAACTATATTTCAAGCAGTCATTTGATTGATGTTTTTAGTGTAATTATTTGGCAACCGCTCCGAAGATGCAACCGGCAATAGCGTAGGACGTAACGGTTTATTTTAATTTTCATCTGATTTTTTTATGAACTCTTGAATTTTTTAACGGCAGACATTGCGGCGGGGTCAAGTATTGTTGCAACGATTTTATCTTTTTCGGCGGCGACAATTCCAACATAGAATTGATCACTGCTGAAAGTTCGATTATCGGTGTAC
>JAITIZ010000568.1 GCA_031279215.1 Planctomycetaceae bacterium | reverse complement strand
GCGATTTGTTTAACATGACACAAACGGTCAAAAAACATATCGCTATCATTTAATTACACACAAGTTTTAAAGTTTATATCGGAAAAATAAAATGTCAACCGATATTTTTTCTTTTTTTTCAAAAGAAAAATTTGTCCCCAAACCTCATTTCCACCTAATTTTTCCTAACCAAACAACCTCAATAGCCAATGGACAATAAACACATCAACCTCATTATCTCGTTCATTGAAGTCTGGTAATCTATCAGTGGAATTTTTGTTTTTCGCTTTTAACCCCGCTAGGGGTATGAAATGCATAACCGGCGGTGAAGCGAAACGCAACCGCCGGAGCAGGAACTCCCCCATTTTCCAAAAGCCCTGCAAGGGCGAAATAATAGTTAATAGTGAATAGTTCGCAAGCGGATTACTACCACAACGGCAATAATTCCGCTTGCGACACTTTCAACGATCCGCTATCAACTACTTTTTTGAATGTTTGAAATTTGTAGTGGTCCCGATTTAGAGGTAGGCAATATTTTGCCGAAATGTTGGTTACCTTTTGTTTACCTAAATGAACAACCAGCATGGGAATACTAGGAAAATTTTGTTGAAATATCATCGGTTACTTCTACGAGTGCCGGAGATGGTTATTACACAAGAATGTCGGCGAGAAGTTGGCACTCTGGCGGAGTTAATGCCGGATTTGCGGATGGTTCTATCCGGTTTATTACAAACCAAATTAATCTGGATACTTGGCGTGCCGCCGGTTCCACCAACGGTAACGAAATCGTTTTGTTACCATAATTATTTGGATTGTGATTATGTTGTCTGAACTATGATTTTTGTGATTTGTATAATTGTTATGATTAAGATTATGTCATTAAATCATTTTAATTATCCAAATCATAGTTCGGACAATATGATTACAGTTCAGACAACATCTATTTACCTTTAACCCTTTTTTCAAATATGAGATATTTACTTTTTTTACTTTTATTGTTATCGATTTTGTCCGGTTGCAGCACCAACAATCCTCAGGGACGAGTTCCTGTTCGTGGTGAAGTAACACTGAATGGTCAACCACTTGCCCAGGGTAATGTATTATTTTCGTCGCTTCCGGGAGTAACACCAATGGTTGCGACAGGTTCAGCCATTAAAAACGGAACTTTTTCACTTTCAGCGGAACACGGGCTCATACCGGATCAAGAGTATTTGGTACAATTTAGTTCTGTGGAAGAAGTATCCGGTACTCGGACGGAAACAGATGATCCCATGGGATCAAAAGTTGAAACACGTAACATTATTCCGCCTCAATACGGTACTGAATCGAAAGAAACTGTAACTGCAACTAAAAAATCACCCAATGTCTTCCGTTTTGAATTGACCGGTGAATCCGCCAAATAGATTTGCAGATTGTTTCTTATTTTGTACCGGAATCATTGCGGGCACATAACCGCAAGGTAGGCAACTATAGGTGAAAACCTACCTTGTGGATAGACGCTGCTAAATAATTGCAAGTTATTTTCAAAATCCCCCATTTTCCAACCAGTCTCAAATTACCTAATTAAAATATTTTTAATATTCTATCAATATTCTAATAGTGTAAATTTTGGAAAAATACAAAGATTTTTCGGATAATAACGATTTTATGGTCGATATAAAGATAGTTGAGAAATTTGTCGGGATTTTTATTTTGACAAACGTATTTCCATTTCCCCCCTAATTTATAATATCGGCTATGAGATTAACTCGTTTCTTTTCCGTTTTAACGTTTTTTTCTTTGGTTTTTCCGTTTTTTTTGGTGATTTGTTTTGTTGGTTGCCGGATGTGCAGTACACAATACGATTATTGTATGCCGGCTTACACAGAACGGGCGGAAGATTATCGTGGTTGTAATTCGTTATACCGTGCCGGTTCGATTTTTAATGGTTATGGTAACGAGGTTGTGGATGACGAGGGGCAAGTTATTCGAGCCACAAATGCCGGAAATTTCGGTACGACAATACCAATGGGGCGGGTTCGTTCTGATGCGTTCCGATTGGAACCGCGTTTGGAAACTCCTATCGGCAGACCAACTCTGGCTCCAACTCCAAACGGTAACAACAATAACAACAATAACAACAACAATAACAACAACAACAACAACAACAACAACAACGACGAACCCGAAAATACCTTACCGGGAATTGAAGACCTACTTCGAGATACCATACCGGTAAGACCCGCAGTTCCCACTGTTAATCCGCCCATCACACGGCAAGTTCCCGCCGAAACAATTCCATTCTCCGCACAATCCGGTGAACCTACCTTCACCGTCGAAGATTTACGGCGATTAGACCCGTCTGTTACTGATATTAAAATCCTGAATATTGAAGATTCGGTCAGTGCAAAGTAATTCGTAACGGTCAAGTTTATTAACTTACGAATAGTTATAAAACAAACGCTGTAAATAGTTACAAATAAACAACTCTTTCGATGGAAAGGTGTTTAATGACATCAATGTAAAATGAAAGTTACATCCCAAAGTGTAAAATGAACGGTAAAACGATTTATTTTCTTGGCAAACTGGCGGTTTCGAATCGTAAGGAAGCAACAGAAACGGTACGGCGGTTGGGCGGAAAAGTGGTACAGAAATTAACACCCAATGTACAAATTGTGGTTATTGGCGAAGGCGATATTCTGTCTCAAAATTGGAACCTCTGGAACGATCAACTCGATACCGCAACACAAAAAGCCTTCGAATCCGGTTCACTCGAAATTGTTTCGGAAACTTTTTTCTGGGAACAGTATGCGAACACCCAACACACCCAAGATTTACCGAAAACTTATTACACACCGTCAATGCTTGCGGAACTGACTGGTGTATCAATTTCCGTGATTCGCCAACTGCAAAAACAGCAATTAATTATTCCGGTTCGACAAGTTCATCGATTGGCTTATTTTGATGTTGAAAGTATTTTGCCGTTAAAAATTGTTCGGAATATGTTTGATGCCGGATTAACAATAAATGTTGTAACAAATCGATTACACAAAATCAAACGGAATTTACCTGCCGGACAGATTGATGTTCAAGTTAGCGGTCGTGATGTTGTTTTTATTACAGAAAAAGGTCTTATCAATCAGGATGGTCAACGTTGTTTTTCGTTTCTTGTTGAGGACGAACCGGTGCCGGTTCCGCAACAGGAACCATTGGCAATTCTCGAACCGGTACTGAACCCCAATACCGAACCCAACACCGAACTCAATAATTCTGAAACACTTTATGAAACAGCATGGTCATTGGAATTGGCGGGAAATTTGCAAGGGGCGATTGATCTTTATCGTATGGCATTAGTTGTTGGGGGTTCAAATCCGCAGATTCATTTTCAAATTGCGGAACTCTTGTATCGGCTTGGTGATTTAACTGCGGCTCGTGAACGGTATTTTATGGCGATTGAACTTGATGAAACTTTTGTCGAAGCACGTGCCAATCTCGGTTGTGTTTTGGCGGAACTTGGCAATGACGAACTTGCTGCCGCTGCCTTTCGCGGGGCATTGAAATATCACCCTGATTATGCTGAAGTCCGGTTTCATCTTGGTATGTTACTCAAACGGGTTGGGCTTACCGAAGAAGCGGAGGAACATTTCCGTATCTTTCTCGAACTCATGCCCAACTCGCCCTGGATTGAACAAATCTCAAAATAATCGTAACTATTCTATAACCGTGTAGAGTAAACTCCTTGTACTTGAAATTTCGATTTTCATTGTTTATTATGATTACTGTATTTGTTGGATTTTATATTGGGCTGCACGGCTGTGTGTCCCTATAAAAAACGAATTTTAAAGTGTAATTGGTATAGATTACTGTTTTTTTCTTTTTTACATGGGTTATCGTACACTTCAATCTTGTATTAACGATTTGCGGCGCAACGGACACTTGATTGAGTTCGGCGAACCGGTTAATCCTTATCTTGAAATGGCAGCCGTGCAACGTCGGCTTTATAAAGCAGAATCGCCGGCGGTTCTTTTTACCAAACCGGTTGGGACGAATTTTCCCATGCTTGCCAATCTTTTTGGTACATCGTCCCGTGTCGAATTTATTTTCCGCGACGGAATTGAACCGCTTCGGAGAACCATTGAATTGGGTGCGGATCCGGTTACGGTTATTCCGAATCGGCTTCGTTTCAAGACTTCTTTTTCATTGGGACGTTTAGTTCTGACTTCGTTGATGTATTCACGCCCGAAACAAGTGTCAACTCGAAACGCTCCGGTGTTTGCTTGCCGAACAACACTTGATCAATTACCGCAACTTGTTTCATGGCAAGATGATGGCGGTTCATATCTTACCTTGCCGCAAGTTTATACGGAAGACCCGAATAATTGCGGTTTTGCAACATCGAATCTTGGAATGTATCGGGTTCAACTTGCCGGCAATAATTATGTACAAAATTACGAAGCCGGATTACATTATCAGATTCATCGCGGTATTGCGGTTCATCACGCTGCTGCGTTGTGTTCCGGTCAACCGCTTCGGGTGAATGTGTTTGTCGGCGGAGCACCGGCAATGACTTTGGCGGCGGTAATGCCGTTACCGGAAGGAGTTAGTGAGTTGCTTTTTGCCGGAATTTTGGGACAACATCGTATTCCTATGGCGTTTCCGCCTTCCGAACACAAAACAATAACGAATATTCCGCCTTTAAGTTGTTATGCGGAAGCGGATTTTTGTATCACCGGAACGATCCAAACGGAAACAAAATTGGAAGGACCGTTTGGTGATCATCTTGGTTATTACAGTCTTGCTCATGAATTTCCTGTACTGAAAATCGAATCGGTTTGGCATCGTCGAAATGCGGTGTTTCCATTCACGGTTGTTGGGCATCCGCCGCAGGAAGATACACAATTTACCAAGTTTATTCATGATATTATCGGCGATATTGTTCCGAAAAAAATTCCGGGAGTTCATGCGTTGTATGCGGTGGATGAGGCGGGAGTTCATCCGTTGCTTCTTGCGTTGGGCAGAGAACAGTATTGTCCGCTTGATCCCAAACGCCGAACCGCCGAACTTCACACATTGGCTCATGCTATTCTTGGTTTTGGTCAACTTTCGCTTGCCAAATTTTTATTCCTTGCCGCCCGTGAAGACGATCCGGCGTTGGATGTTCACGATGTTCCGAGATTTTTGAAACATATTTTAGAACGGGTTGATTGGCGGTACGATGCTCATTTCATTACGCAAACAACCGCCGATACACTTGATTATTCTGATGTTCCGCTGAATCACGGTTCCAAATTATTTGTTGCGGTTAGTGGGCAACCGATTCGGCATTTAGCCGATTCTCTGGATATTTCAATATCGGCAAAAAATCCGCGTGTGGTTTTTTCGGGGGTACTTTGTGTTGAAGATATTGATAGAACCGGTTCATTTCCGGCAGGATTTCCATTGATTGTTTGGGTTGACAATTCGGCGGAGGTTTCCTCAAATTTAAGCCGTTTTTTATGGACAACATTTACCAAAAGTGATCCGGCTCATGATATTTATGGGGTAGGTGAATTTTTACAAAACAAACATTGGGGTTGTACAGGTCCTCTGATTATCGACGCCCGCCGCAAACCGCATCATGCTCCCGAATTAACCGAATTACCGGAAATTGCCGACCGCGCCGAAAAAATTGTCCAGAAAATTCTTAACCGCTCCAAAAAACAAAAATTCCACTGATATATTAATAAAAATGTTATAAACCATTACTCACAAAACTATTGGTCAATATTCATTTTTATGTTTACAAACGATTACAGTATTTTGCGTTGTTGAGGTTTTCGATCTGCCTGACAACCTGCTTTGTTAGTGCGTGCGTTTTCTACGTTTGCGGGAAGACCTGAGGAAATCAATGGGGTAACGTTGGGAAGTCATTGTCTATTTTCGTCCGCAGATTACACAGATTTACGCAGATTTTAGTCCACAGATTTTCGCAGATATTCGATCTTCATGGATTTTCAAGGATTATTTTTTGAGAGTATGAAATAACGAAACAAACAAAGGAAGAATAGACAAAAAATACAAAAAATTGTAATATATCAGTGGAATATTGGTTTTTGAGTCAAAAAATTGTCAACGAATTCGCCCCGTAGGGGCAATCAGCAATAGCGTAGGGCAATCGCCCTACGCTATTGCTGATTGCCCTTTCAGGGTGATTTTAGTTTAAAACGAAAACCCAAATTTAAAGTGTAATGAGTATAAACAGTTACTATTATTGTTATTTGATTGATTGGGAAGTCTTTTTTGCTACTGAAGTTGTTTGGGTTAGAAAATAAGGTAAAATAAAATTGTTTACGTGACAATGACGAAAAATTAAAATAGACAGTTACTATGTTGGTAGAAAACTATCATTTAGTATTGTCCCAACCCTCGAAAGGTTAATCCCATGCAACGCCGTTCATTTTTGCAAACTGCCGTATTCGGTTCCGCCGGAATTTTAGCTGTTCAAACGTTAACTGCTCAAATACAACAGATTGTTTCCAAAGAACAAACCAAAACAAAACAACTCCATATTGCCGTAAACCAATACGCCGCAAATAATTTTTATCAACGGGATGGTAAGAATTTTCTCGAACAACTCAACGAAATAAAATCGTCTGGTGTTGACGGTTTGGAGCCGACGGTTGATAATGCGAAGAATCTGGAAAATATTGGTAAAATGTTGAACGATCACGGTCTTGAATTTCGTTCCGTTTATGTTGGCGGCGGAAATTTGCACGAATCGGAAATTGCGGCAAAAGAAATCGTACGGATTCGCCATATTGCCGAAAAAGCAAAGGAATTTGATTCAAAAATCATCATTTTCAATCCCGCAGCAAAACACGGTAAAAACGATGCCGAACTCATTTTACAAGCCGAAAATGTGAACAAACTCGGCAATGAACTTGCCTCCTTCGGAATAAAATTAGCGTTTCATTATCACACAACAGAACTGGAATTTGCCGCTCGTGAATTTCATCATCTGCTTTGTAACACCGATCCGAAAAATTTTTCACTTTGTCTCGAACAACATTGGTCGTATCGCGGTTCCGGTAATTCTCAAGTTGCTCTATTTGATCATTTGAAACTTTATGGTAATAGAATTGTTGCGGTGCATCTTCGCCAATCGGTTAATAATGTTTGGAGTGAAACATTCGGCGACGGTGATATTGACAATCAAAAACTCGCCGCCCAATTAAAGGAGTTGAATACACCGGTTCATTTTGTTCTGGAACAAGCCGCTGAAAAAAATACACCGAAAACCTTGACCGCCGACATGGTTTTACGTCAAAGCTGCGAATATATCCGCTGTGTTTTTTGAATAAAAAAAGAAACGTTATTTTACAATACGGGGAAGGAAACAATCAGGAATTTCTTGCTCAATTCACCCCATCTTGACATAATCCTTTTTTTGATATAACTATGATTTACAACCAATGTATTCAATGTGCGCAAATTAAAAGTATAAGACATACTGTTTGTTTATTGGTGTTTGTTTCATTAAAAATTTTTAACAAAGGAAAAATTTATGACAATGTATTCTCGCCGTATGTTTTTGGGTGTTTTATCGACTTCGGTTGCTGTGCCGTTTGTTGTTCCGGCTTCTGTTTTGGGGTTGGACGGTCATGTTGCTCCGAGTGAACGTGTTACGATGGGATTGATTGGTTGCGGTTCACACGGAGCCGGTTGGAATCTCGATTTAATGTTCAAAAATCCGGTTCAACAGATTGTTGCGGTTTGTGATGTCGATAAAAATTATGTTGCCGCCGCTCAGAAAAAAGTCAACGATTTTTATTCCAAAAAAACGGGAACAGATTATAAAGGTTGCGATATTTACACGGATTTTCGTGATCTTGTAAACCGCAAAGATATTGATGCGGTTGATATTGTAACGCCGGATCACTGGCATGTTCCGATGGCGGTTTTTGCAATGAAGGCAGGAAAAGATGTGATTTGCGAAAAACCAACACGAACAATTAAGGAAGGACGTTTGCTTTGCGATGTTCAAAAAGTAACACAACGTGTTTTTCAAACGGCTTCGGAAAACAGATCAGTGCCGTGTTATCAGCAACTCGTTAATCTTGCCCGCAACGGTTATCTCGGTGAAATCCGGCATATAAAAGTATTACTTCCGCCCGGTAATACGGCAGCGCGTGATCCCAACAAACGCGACGGTAATACAACAGTGCAGGAAATTCCGCCGACATTGGATTATGAATTATGGACAGGTCCGGCACCGTTATTACCGTACATTCCGGCACGGAATCATTACAATTGGCGTTGGAATCAGGCGTATAGCGGCGGGGTGTTACCGGATTGGGGCTCGCATTTGATCAATATCGCACAATGGGCAATTGATGCCGACGGAACAGGTCCTGTGGAAGTACAGGGAACCGGAATTTTTCCGCCATTCGACGAACCTTGGAACACTGCCAATACGTTTAAAATTTCATACAAATATGCGAACGGAATTACGATGGATGTTTGGTCTGAAGTTCCCGGTATTAAGATTGAAGGCACCAAAGGTTGGGTACTTTCACGCGGTTGGCGTAAACCGTTGACGGCGAGCGATGAAGAATTGCTCAAAATAACATTCAACAATAACGAAAATTTGGGGCGTTCCGAATGCCTAGCGGATAACGGCAGCGGCGGAGAACATATTGATTTTACGAATTGTGTAAAATCGCGGAAACTCTGCTATTACACGGCGGAAAGTGGACATCGAACACATACAGTTTCGCATATTGGTAACATTTCCATGTTGCTTGGCGGCGCAAAATTAACATGGAATCCGCAAAAAGAAATTTTCGAAGGCGACCATGCCAAAGAAGCAAACCAAAACACTTTCTTTGAACGTGAACAACGCAATCCTTGGACTTTTGAAAAGATTGATTCGTGGATCAATGTCGGTTAATTTTGTAATAAAATTTTACCGGTTATTTCGGATTTTGTGAGAAACAACAATTGCAAGTAAATAAACAGAAGGTACTCTTCTTGCAGTCATAAATTTAATTTTTCGTAATATATCAGTAGAATTTTTGTTTTTCGCTCTTACCCCCGCACTTTGTGCCTAAAATTCAACAGGGCGGGGCAAGCCTACGCCGTTAACGCTCGATAAATTTTGAGTTTTTAGAAGTTCCCATAACAATATTACTATTTGCAATCCAAAAATCTTTTTCTTTTAATACCATGTAATCTGTAACTGTACTACTGGCTAAATTTGTAAAATATTTTGTTGCCTCTGTTTTAAGGGAACTTCTAAAAACCTAATGTAAAAATTTATTGTTAGAAGGAACGCGGTCGTCTCGACCGCATTTTTAGGCGTTTTTTGTAAAAAAACAGGGCAGGCGAGACGCCTGCGTTCC
>JAITIZ010000682.1 GCA_031279215.1 Planctomycetaceae bacterium | reverse complement strand
AAACATCACGGAATGAGATGGAACGAAAACGGTGTACTCGCCGTCGCTCTATACGCCAGCAAGAAAAAAAGATTAACCACCCAAAATACCCAAATTAACACTAATGTCCACACCACCCTGTGAACACTAGGAAATATCTTATGCTAAAAATGGCTTTTATTTCTCATGTTTTTTATCAGGATTGCCGAACAGAATGATTCAAAATTACCCAATCCCAATCATTGGGGAGTCTCTTGAAAGCACCGATATTTTCTATTATGATAAATTCGTTTAAATATTATGTCTGGTTCAAGAAATTCCAGTTGTACATCAAAATCGTAAGTTACTAACACCTAAAACACCACATCGTAACGAAATTCACAAACTCTCCGAAACAAGATTTCCGATACAATTTTACATTAAAATTAGTCATAACTTATTTATAATCAATAGTTTACATCAATTCCTGTCCCCGGTGAACAACGCCGTTTTGAGAAGTGAACCCGGCAGTGAATAGCCGCTTACATGTTTTCGCAAGTCTTTGTAATACCAAGACTTACGTCGAACCAGAAAGATGTAGGCGACCTTTCGAAAACGTAATGGCAATATAAAAACAAACAATTTTTAAAATAGACCTACACTACTAAATAATCCCCCATAAAGTCTTACGAATAATTTTTTCATAAGATTTTTAACAAGATATTGGATTTTTGGAAATACCCAATTACAATGTGATTTGTTATTGATTTTTATTCAAAGTGTCAACAAATTAAAATTTGACAATATTAACAGGATTACAGGTTATAGAAGATGAAACGGCGCGTTGTTATAACGGGAATTGGATTAGTTACGCCGCTTGGACATGAAGTTGAGGCGGTTTGGCGGAAACTCTTGAATGGTGAATCTGGAGTTGGTCCGATTACACTTTTTGATGCCAATAATTTTCCAACGAAAATTGCCGCTGAAGTCAAGGATTTTGATATGTCGGTGATTGGTGAAAATCCGGCGGATTGGGAACTTCAGGATCGTCATACTCAGTTTGCAGTTGGAGCAGGTTTTAAGGCAATGGTTGATGCCGGACTCTGGGATGCCGCCGCAAAATCAAAAGCGTTTCCCTATGATTCGGAACGTATTGGTGTTTACACTGGAGCCGGTGAAGGGAAACAGGATTTTGACAAATTTACCCAAATGGTTTTAGCCGGAGTAGACGGCAAAGCGGATGGGCAATTCGATATGGGTAAATTTATCGAAAAAGGTATTGAAATTCTCAATCCGATTCGGGAACTGGAACAGGAACCGCACATGTCCGCCGCACATTTGGCAGCAATGTTTCAGGCTTACGGTCCGAATGTAAACTGTCTTACTGCTTGTGCTGCAAGTGCGCAAGCGGTTGGTGAAGCGGTTCAGATTATCAAACGTGAAGAAGCTGATATCATGATTGCCGGCGGTGCACACTCCATGATTCATCCGTTTGGAGTTACCGGCTTCAACCTCTTAACAGCCTTGAGTACCAACAACAAAAATCCACACGGCGCATCACGTCCGTTTGATAAAGAGCGGGATGGTTTTATTCTTGGTGAAGGTGCGGCAGTGGTGATTCTCGAAGAACTCGAATACGCCCAGAAACGCGGAGCCAAAATTTATGCGGAATTCGCCGGTTACGGCGCAACTTCCGACGCATTCCGAATTACGGATATTCACCCCGAAGGGCGTGGAGCAATTAGTTGCATGAAAATGGCACTCGAAGACGCCGGTCTCACGATTAACGATGTTGACTATATTAACGCACACGGAACAAGTACTTCCGTGAATGACCGAGTAGAAACATTGGCAATTAAAACGCTTTTTGGCGAACGTGCCAAACAGATTCCGGTATCAAGTACAAAAAGTGTTACGGGACATCTTGTTGCGGCAGCGGGAGCAAGTGAACTGATCTATTGCCTTTTGGCAATTCGTGACGGAATTTTGCCGCCGACAATGAATTACAAAACTCCAGACCCCGATTGCGATCTTGATTACATTCCCAATAAAGCACGAAAAGCAAAATGTGAAGTTGTTCTGAGTAACAGTTTTGGGTTTGGCGGTCAGAATGTAACCTTGGCAATCAAAAAATTTATGCGTAACTGATCTACTCATCACACTTGACCATTCGGTTTTCGGTTGGTTACCGAATTCCAAACCGCTCGGCAACACAAATTGCTGCCCAAAACAGGGGCAAGCCGGCTAAAACAGAGGCAGCAAGTCAGCTATACTCATCACACTGATAATTCGGTTTTCGTTTTTTGACAAGATCAACGGATTTTGACAGGATAAACAGAATTTACTGGATTTTTAAATAAAGAATACAAAAATTCTACTCTTATAAAACCGAAATTTAAAGTGTAATGAGTATATAACACCGATGTGATGTTTCGGCGAAGCATCACCTACTTCGGGATAATTTACCTGAACAATAACCCACAAAATGCCGAAATCACCCGAAAAAATTTTTAACCATTTTAACAACCAGCATGGGAATACTAGGAGAAAGGTTGTGTAATTTCCTTATTTTTCAAGTATTTGTATTTTTTGGTATGTTTGCTTTCGGATTCGTATTTTTCTCAAAAAGCATGAACGGTTACAAATAATGGGAACAAATTAACGTGAAGCAATCAATGCGTCTTCAAGTTGGAAGGTTCCTTCGTACAACGCCTTACCGATAATACACGCTGGTAAACCGAGTTGCCGAAGTTTTCGGATGTCGTCCAATGAACTTACTCCTCCAGAAGCAACCACCGGAAATGGAACCGTTTGCTGCATTGTTACCATTTCGCCGAAATTAGGACCTTCCATCATTCCGTCTTTGGCAATGTCCGTATAAACTAAGGCGGCAAGCGGAAGATGAAGGAATTTTTGTACTAATTCCACTGCGGACAGTTGACTTATTTCAAGCCAACCTTCTGTTGCAACCATACCGTTGCGGGCATCAATACCAAGTACCAATTTTTTGGGAAATTGTTCGCTCATTTTTTGAAACCAGTCCGGCTCTTTGAGTGCCAGCGTACCAATCACAACACGGTCAATTCCCGCATCAAGATAATCACAAATTGTTTTTTCGTTTCGGATTCCGCCGCCAATCTCCACCGGAATATGAACCGCCTGAACAATATCATATACTAATTGCCGGTTGATTGGTTCCTTATCTTTGGCTCCGTCAAGATCAACAATATGTAAATATTCGGCTCCATGTTGAGACCAATGTTTCGCCATTTCAACGGGACTGTCGGCATACACTGTTTCCCTGCCGTAATCGCCCTGTTTCAAACGAACACACTTTCCTTTCAAAATATCAATTGCCGGTAAAATCTGCATAAGAGTTACGTAAAATGTGAAAGTGAAAAACGAAATAACCGTTCATACAAAATAAACAAAAATTGTTCCGGTAACAGAAAACGTTGAATCAAACGTTTTCAGGAACTTCATACGGTTTTCGGTAAGTTCTTTTATAAAACGGTTCGGCTGCCGGTTGTTTTGGGAGTGTTCCGTCTTTTTGATTGACAATCAATTTTTCTCCGCCGAGCCGATAGGAGATGGTTGCATAATGAGCCAAGAGCGTACTACGATGTCCGGTTTCAATATCCGAGTTTGGCAGTTCACGGCTCCGAATACATGCCAAAAAGTTTTCTTTATGCTCTGAATCGGGAAAACGCCCAAACATTGAATCTTTGACAACCGGTTGCCGGTCTTTGGGACGGACATAAACCTCCCAACCGCCGCCGTGCCGCCCAACAATCATGAAACCTTCGGAACCGTAAATTTCAATTCGGGTTGCGTTTTGCATCCAGTAAGGGAACATATCACTTTGGCGAACCACCGAATCGGTTTTAAGCATATAAGGCGTATAAAGGGTTAATTCAAAGGTCAAAGTTAAATCATCATATTCAAAGGTTGCTATTTGAGTATCGGGTGTTTCGGCGTCGCCGGTCGAATCAAAACGTCCGCCAACACAGTAGGCTGATTGGGGAATATCTTTACCAAGCAACCAACGAGCCAAATCAAGTTGATGAATACCATCGTTGATTATATCGCCGGAAGAAAAATCCCAAAGATGATGCCAGGTAGAGGAATAAGACGGTGAATAAGGGCGGTTCGGAGCCGGACCGAGCCAACGATCCCAATCAATATTGACCGGTGGTTCACTTGGAGGTGCCAGTTTAAAATTCTTCCATTCTTTCATATTGTAAACACGGCAGAAATGAATTTTTCCGAGTTTACCGTCTTGAATATATTTTCGTGCCGCCTGATTATACGAAGCACTGCGATTTTGAGTACCATGTTGAACGATTCGCTTATATTTTCGTGCGGCATCGACCATTTTTTGTCCTTCCCATGCGGAATGTGAGGCGGGTTTTTCGGTGTAAACATCTTTTCCTGCCTGACAAGCCCAAATAGCGGCGAGTGCGTGCCAGTGATCCGGCAATGCACAAATAACCGCATCTACTTTGGGATCATCCAATACCGTCCGAAAATCAAAAGTTTGTTTCGGATTTTGCTTGAGCGGTGAATCGGCAACTATTTTGAATGCCTGTTCTGCCCGATGACTGTGAGCATCGCAACAATAAAGAACATTAATATCGTTGCGTTTAACAAAATCCCCCAACAGCTGCTGACCGCGTCCTCCACAACCAATGATACCAAGATTGATTTTTTCATTGGCGGATTGACCGGAAACCGTCGAATTTATGTTGTTCAAAATTGTTAGCCCAAGTCCAAAACCAACCGCCGTTTGCAAACTTTGTTTGGTAAATTCACGTCGATTCATAAAAGTATTTCCCTTGTCGGATTAAAGAATAAAAAAATGTTGTGTACAACAATGTAAGCAAACAAAAATTGTTGACATATTATTGGTGTTTTATTTGAATAAATCAATACCGTTTTTTGTGTCAAAACACTTTGAAAATACGACAGCCCGCTCCTGAAAAACAATCCGCTTCGTAATATATCAGTGGAGTAATTTTTTGGGTAATATTTCCGTGAAATTTCCCTAATCTCTTATGGGAGCTTCTGATTGTTCACACGGTACCAACTACACACAGTACCAACAGCAACCGTCTGAACATCTTACGGTATTCTCCTCAAAAACCAATCAGAATAACTATAAATTTTAAGATTTGTTCTAATTTTAACAAATTTTCTATTTTTTCTAATTTTTCTTAACGTAATGATTGACCAATCAATTTATTTTGTCTAAAATACCAAACATTCGTAATAATGATTATTTTCGTTGTATTTGAAATAATCATAATAACTAGTATTTTTCACTTAAAACAAATAAATTGTTGCCATGACTATCTATTTTAGTACGAACATTCCAGAAATGCGGTCAATTTTGTCTTTTAACCGCATCAGCAACGAAATTGCCAATTCAACACGGAAGTTAGAAACAGGCCAACGAATCAATACGGCTCAGGATGATCCAACCGGATTGATTATTCGGGAAGGATTGCGAACCGATATTAAAGGAATTCAATCCGCTCAAAAAAATGTTTCAGAAGCCAACAGTATGTTGACAATAGCAGAAAGTGGAATGAATAATATTGCTTCGCTGCTTAACGGAACTCCAGGAACCAGTGATACAGGATTACTCGGTATCATCTACAACAATGCTCTTTCCGGCGGTGAGAAAAAATCAATGATCAGCGATATTTTGGACACCATCGACAGTGTCGCACGATCAACAACTTACAATGGTCGTCAAATTATTAACGGTGCTCTTGCTTACAATTATTCCGGCGTTGAAACCTCTAAATTGGCAAATCTCCGAATTAACAAAGCCAATGTCGCTACCGGAGGTTCCGAAGTAAAAATTGAGCTTCAGCAAAAAGCCGATAACGCAAGATTGGCTCTGGATTTCGATAATTTCAATAACAGCAATACCAATAGTAGTCCAGAGGTAATTGAAAAAGGAACCACGCTAACAATTGGGCTTCAAAATCAGTCGAAAGTTACGTATAAATTCGAGGAGGATACGGAAATAGTTGATTCGACCGGTAATAGTTCAGGAAACGCAACTGAACTAACCGCATCTGATTTTGTTACGGATTTAAATAAAATGCTTCGCGGTTCCGGTGTAACGGCAATACTTGACGATGCGGCAAGTCCCACCGCAATTATTTTTGAATCGGATACCGTCGGAAGTGACCAACTACTCGAAGTAACAACCGGAGGAACAACCGCTTCCGATCTCGCTGCGGTTATTGGAACTGTTGACATTGAAGATGTGAGCGGAGCAATAGGATACAACGTAACCCAAAACCCCGCTTCTGAAGCCAAGGGTTTGGATGCTGTTGTTAAAGTGAATGGAAAACAAACGACAGCAAAAGGATTGAATCTTTCGTATGCGGATTCCGATTTGTCGTTTACTGCATTGCTCTCTAATTCATTCGCCAAAAATAACGGTGTTGCACCGGATCCAGCCACAGATACCTCAACATTTACGGTAACCGGCGGCGGTGCGCTGTTTCAGATTGGTAAAGATGTGGTGTCCGATTTACAATTACGAATTGGCGTTCCGAGTGTTGGAACCGGTCATCTTGGCGGTTCAAACGGAGTGTTAGCCGAACTTCGTAATATCGATTACGATTCGGATGCCGGTTTGAAACAAGCGTACAGTATTGTCAATGATGCTGTTAATAGTTTGGCAAAATCACGATCTCAAATTGGTGTATCACAAAATGTGCTGACAGCGAATACCAATAATCTTGATAGTCTTCTGACAACTGTTACTGAAGCAGAAGGAAAAATTTCAAATACCGATACCGCATTGGAGTCTTCACGGTTAGCCCGTAATGAATTGCTGGCTCAAATGGCAATGAGTTCGATTCTTTATTCGCGTGAATATGCCGCATTTTCGGTGAGTTCCCTTTTCGGATAATTGGACAAAAATTAGTCCGCCGATGACAAAAATTAACCATGAAAAATAGTATCTATTCACTAAGTGATTTTATTGTTTATCATCCAGCGTCCTTATTGCAACAACTATCTCGCTCTTGCAGGGCTTTGGGAAAGTGGGAAAATTCCTGATCTGGCGGTTGCGTTTCGCTCGACCGCCGGTTATGCACTTCACACTCCTAACAGGGTTAAGAGGAAAAAAAATAAAAATAAAAAACCGACTGGATAATTACGATCAAAAAAAGACCTACGGAAAATTCCGCAGATCTTTTTTAGTTTAGGTTAGTCGAGAGATCTACCCAATCATTTATTTTCCAATATTATTTGCAAGACTGACACGGTTCGCAAACCGGTTCACACGGTTCGCAGGATATTTCCCCGCACGGATTGCAACTGTGGTGAGCCGTTAATTTGGCTCTGAGACCAAGGAAAAATCCGCCAAACGGAAGGAACGGACCTCGATCACACGGGTTAGCACACGGTTCGCAAATCGGTTCACACGGTTCGCATGGTTCACACGGCTCGCAAATCGGTTCACACGGTCCACATTCAGGTGCACAAGCCTGGAAACTAGCCAGCTTCGCCCTGAGATTCACAAAAAAACCGCCAAATGGACGGAACGGTACATGACCACAAGGATCCGCACACGGTTCACATATTGGCTCACAAGGTTCACAGACCGGCGGCTCAGTAATAGGCTCACACGGTTCACAAGTAACAGGCTCGCATGGAGCACAACCACGAAGAACGTGGAGGCGACCAAACATACCCGCTTCAGCAGTCGTGGTAACCGCGAAAATGGCAATTGCGGCCAACACTGACAGAAGGATTCGACATTTCATCACAATTCTCCTTAATACGGTTTTGGGGAAATTAAAATTTTTTTTGGCAACAAATGCCCTCGATACGCTTGTTTACCATTATCGGAAAACTTTGCAAAAAAAATCAGCATACCCATCGAAATTCCGAATATAATAATTCTTACATCTTTCCGGTTCACAGCAACTCTTTTTACATAGTACAAATGAATAACTCTGTAAAAAAATAAAATCACCATTTTTCGGAAAAATCGGAAATTCAGAAGTATTGACTCTTCACTCGCACACGGAATTACTAGGGAATTACAACAACATCGTAAAATATGCTACTCAGATAACTTGCTGCATTCTCAGTAAAAAAGCAAACGAAAAAATCTTCCAAAATACAAAACAAGAGAACTTTACCCCCTTGATCGGATATAATAGGAAACACTCTTTAAAATATTAGAGCATTTTGTTATTTTGTTTTTTTAGGAACAAAGTAATTTGATTTTCGTTTAATTAGGGGTAAAATATTTTCCTGCTCTTGGTTTGATGGATTGATGATGTTTTAGTTAAAAGTTCGGAAAAATGAAACTTTTACCAAAACAAGAACCATCAAAAATACAATCAATCAGTTCTAACTAAACATTAAAAAATTCGTTGTTCTCGGTATCGCCGGAACTTCACCACTCGAAAGGAATCAACTATGCAATCTCACACTGTAAAATGTTATTCAGCAACAACAATGATGATTCGTCATCGTTTGGGAACTTCACAAGGTTTTACTTTAATGGAAGTTTTGGTCGTTCTTTTTATTCTTCTTGCTTTGGCATCTGTTGCGGTTGTTGCCTATCAGGGAACACGAGAAAAAGCCAAAATGGATCAAACTCTTATTTACGTCAAAGCGTTATCAGACGCACTTGAGCTTTATCAGGCTCATGTCGGTCGTTTTCCAACAACAGAACAAGGACTTAACGCCCTATTCAATCCGCCTTCCGATCTTCCCAATCCCGCAAAATGGAGCGGTCCTTATCTTAAAGACAGTGCCCCAACAGAAGATCCTTGGCAAGGACCGTATCAGTATGTTTGTCCGGGAACTCGCACAAGAGATGGTTTTGATGTCTGGTCACTCGGACCGGATGGTATTGATAATACCGAAGATGATATTGGTAACTGGACAAAATAAACGGAATTATTACCATTACCGCAATATTCGGGTTTGCCCCGCACGATTCTATTCGGCTTGATCAACAAAACACGGAGCAAACTCCGTGTTTTATTGGTTAAGCCTAACAATGCGGGGCAAGTCAACGCCGTTCACTTTCGGTGAATTTGGAAGTATTAGAGATTCCCCTTCGTTAAATAATCGGGGAATTAACCGGCAACCTCCCGAATTTCATCGCGTGAAGAAAGATAATAGACAATACCAAGTCCGGCAACAAGAATTGAAATAAATCGGTACCCCAGAGCAATGACCAAACCAATTCCAACCCCCATTCTAATACCTTCCACCGAAAAAAGTTGGTAAACCTGCTCCAGAACAAATTCAAAAGGACCCGCCGCTAACGGAATCATTGCGGTTAGATTTACGACATTATAGAGCATAATGTGGTCAATCAAATTCGGCACTGAACCAAAAAGACCTCCGGCTATCAAATAAAGTGAAAAACCAAACGGGATGTGTACAAAAAATGTCATCGCAAATGTTTTGAGCAAACAGATTTTGTGGTTTCGGTAAAGCAAAAAAGATCGAGTCAATTTTCCAAGAGTGTTTCCGCAGAATGGGATTTTTGCCAAAAGCCGTTCGATATGACCTTTGGAGAAAAAGGGAAGAAAGACAATTCCGACACAAGTATAACTAATGATTGTCAGTATAAAAACGAGTTGCGACAATGTTCGGGCTAAAACTTCCTGCCGAAAAGCGAAACCTGTTGCACAAACAAAAATGGTACCGCACAGAAACATGACCAACAATCCAATAATTCGATCAACAATCACACTGGCAACCGCCTGAGACATATAATCAGGATTCTTTTTGGCAATCAGATAACCCTTAATTAAATCGCCGCCAACAATACCCATTGGTGCAAGATTAAGCATCAAACCAAGAAATCCAAATCGAAAAGCATTTTTGACCGAAAGTATTAAACCAAGCGTTTGAACCAAACAACGCCATCGCCAAATGGTTACGGCAACCGCAAAAAGTTGAACAAAAAATGCGGCTCCAAGTAATTCCCAACGTTTCGGTTGTTCCCATAAAAGTTCGAAGACATTTTTCCCATCAGCATCAGTCGCTTGGGAAGCGTTCCAAAAGAGAAATCCGAAAATTCCAAGAATTAAAACTAGTTTAAAACAAAAAATTAAGGTTTTTTTGATTTTTCGAAGCATATATTGAAGCTCAATTGATTGTTATTTTGACAAATATGAAAAGTTATTATAACCGTTATTAATTTTTTAACCAGTCTGTTCTTTTGCAAAATCCGAAAAAGTCGGGTTTTCTTTTAAAGAACCTCTTGACACATTGACGAAATTCCCTAGAATTGTGAAAATAATTTTTGGATACTTTTTAGGGGGTACTTTTTTGGGGTACTTTTTGGGGGGACTTTCCAAACGAGTAGTGGGGTTCATTCCAGAAACATACGTATTTTGAATAATGTAGGACGGTTATATCAAACGAGTGATAGTATTGGGCGGGTTGTTGCGATAAAGTAAAACAGTAAACAAAAGAGGTAATTGTAGGAAATTCATTAGATTGATCGCAATGAGTTAATAGAAAAAACCAAAGAAAAGAGGGGGCGAACCGGGTTCGACCGGGCGAGTGAAGTTTAAGTTGCGTGTCGTGGTTGGTCAGCGGGCCACGTTAAAAGCCGACTAATAAATTCAAATGCCGAACCTAAATTGGCATTGGCTGCCTAAGAAAAGGCAACCCCGAATCCATACTGCCGCCGAAGCGGTATGACATTCGGACGTAATTTCGGATCGTTTCCGCTCATGTCGATTACGGCGGAAATTAAAAAAGTTGTCGAATCGTTTGAGAAAGACCGCCGCCGATAAGGGCTGGATCAAATTAAAAAACAAAAAATCGGATACACACGTAGATGCTTATTCGGAACAGTTTCGGGACGCGGGTTCAATTCCCGCCGCCTCCAGATTTTAATAACAAACTATTTCAGTAACTAATATCAAACGGTCAATAAAATACGAAAGAATCTTTAATAATTCAAATTTTGATCAAAATAACCTTCGTAAATCCGGTATTTTGAAGTGTTATGTTTTTTGAAGCGAGTATTTTTAGAGGTTCCCCCAAATAAAAGGAACAACAGGAATTACGAGTTATTCGTTATTGAAATTGTAGAGTAAAAAGGGATGATACCACCTCTTTTGGTATCTTGGGTTTCTTCTTTTCGCCGTCAAAGGGAAGGATTCCGATAGTTTTTGATTCCCGGCGGCAGAAAGTTGATTGCAATGAAGATTTACGTTGGTAATCTTGCTTACCGAACAACAGAGGATGAAATCCGTCAAGAATTCGAAAAATACGGCACCGTCAACAGGGTCGATATTATTAAAGATCGGGAAACGGGTCGTTCAAAAGGTTTCGGTTTCGTCGAGATGTTGGACAATGATCAAGCAAACGCCGCAATTCAGGCTCTTGATGAGCAAACAGTTGGCGACCGAACCTTGAAAGTGAATGAAGCCCGTGAAACACGCCCTAAAAGCCCATCCCGACACGGTGGTGGTTTTGGCGGCGGCGGTGGCGGCGGACGTTATCGAGGAGAACGTGAACGACAATACTAAACTAAATTAATTGGTTTTGTTCCACGATTTCAAAAAAAGCGGAAAATGAAAGTTTTCCGCTTTTTTTATGGTTTTCGATTGGGGAGTTGGGTAGGCGGTGTTATTGTTCACATATTAACAATTTTTTGCAACATTTCAACCGGTTTCCGGCATAAAAGTTGGAAAGACAATTCCTGTTTGCGGAAATTCAGTACCGCGAACCTGTGAAATATGTAAGTCACAGTTCTTGGCACCAAGATCATACATTGCGTTCACGAGTGTACGGCATCGGGAAGGAATAAGCCAAACCGGTGAACAACCGCAATGTTTATTCAATTCAAAACGAATCAATGCAATTCCTTGTTCTTCTGTTCGTACAACACCAGGACCAAGCATATTACTACCCGGATCATTGACCGAAACAATAAATCCGTCAAGTTGACCGGAAACACCAAACAATACCGAAATATGCCAGATTCCATCTTTATTTTTCAAAAAATAACGATAATCCTGTTCACGTTCAATTCCGGTGAGTTCCAACTCAAGATTAACTATTGCCGGAATATCGGATTCGTCGGCGTTACGAATTAAAGTTTTATGCGGGTATTCTACCGAAAGACCGTTTACCGGAACAGAAAAGATCATGTCCTGATAAAAACAGGTAGGAACAAATCCGGCTTTATTATAAAGTGAAAAGGAATCAACATTTGTTGCGCCGGAGACAAGTCTGATCGGTTTATTCTGTTGTTCCGCAAGATCAATAACGCAGCGCAACAACAAAGACGCAACACCATGACCGAAAAAATCAGGATGTGTATTCAGGATTCCTAAAGAAACATGACGCGGCCGCGGATGAAAAAAACACGAACCCGCAATACGTTGACTATTTGTTTCTTCGACGAGAACACAACAATTGGGATCAAGTGATTCGTAAACACGCGGAAACACACGCATTGTTTCCCAACTTCCCGATACGAGTTTGAACCCCCTGTTTTTCTCATACCAAACATTGAACGATTGATGAATCAATTGGGCAACTTCATCCCAATCTTTCTGAATCATCAAACGTGTACGAAAAGAGAATAAGGACATTTTGTTTCAATTTGGTAAAATAATGAATGCAAGAAGGATATCTATTTTAATAACCCTTTATTAATGATTGATTCCATTTACTTCTTTCCTTTATTTTCAAAGATTTTCTGACGTAACAAAATATTCCATGTATTTATGATCCGGCAATCGAAAACCAAGTTTTTCATAAACAGGACAGCCCATTTCTGTTGCGTGCAGTTCCAATCTTGTTACGCCGTGTTGTTTTGCATCGGCAATCAAACGGCGGACAATTTCGGTTGCAATACCTTGTTTACGAAAATCGGGTTCGGTATAAATATTGAAAATATACGCCGATTTTCCATTGCGCAACAGTAACCCCGGCGCGTAACACCGAATCGACAATGCCCCGCCTCCGATTGTTCGGTTGTCAAATTCCGCCAGCCAATGAATACATTCGCCGGTCGGAATGGTTTCGGTGTAATATTGCCGGATTCCTGTTTCGATTTCTGCGTCAAGTTCCGTAATCTGATCCGGTTGATAATGACGGATAAACCGAAGCCGAAACTCAACCAACGTTTCAATATCTGAAATCTCAGCATGACGATAATTAATCATGCAACTTTTCTACGCTCATTATTGATTCGTTTACTACAAGTTTGAAGCAATTCTTCGGCGTCTTTCAAAAACGCAGAGGCTTTCTCAAATGTTCGAATCGCTATACTACTCGATTGGGATAGATGTTCACAATGGAGATATTCCAGCCATTGATTCAAATTTGAAATCAGTCCTTCCTTCGCCGCTAACTGTAACAAGTCTTCCGGTGAAAGATGTTCAATTTCCGCAACATCAAACCGGTCAGCCAGTTGATGAATGATCATCTGCCGGCAAACTCGAAACGTTAAACTGAAATTCTGCACCACCGCTGAAATCAAAATGTTTTTAAATTCGATACCAAGTTCCTGAAATTCAGGAGAACGTGAATACCGAATCGCATTGTCCAACGATTGTATCGCATTTTGAAGTTTATCGGAATTTCGTTTTTTCATTGTTTCCTCCTTGAAAAAATAAAAGTAAAAATAATTGAAACACTAACGAGCCGCCGACCACACCGGCGGCATTTTTTCATCGGTATCCAAGACTGTTTTAGGCAACATTTCAGGTAACATTAACTGTGAACTTTTAAGAGAATCAGGAACCGTAGCGGAACCCGGATTATCGTTTGGAATAATAATTTCAGGCGGCGCAAACGGCGGTGCTTCCTCGTAATTCTCCTCCGGCGATAATTTGTTACGTTTAGGACGAATCAACGGTTGCTCCGGCTGCGTAAGATTATTTCCTGAAGACTTCACACCGCGAAGTGAATCGTTTTCCCGTTTCAAATCAACGAGTTGCGCATGAGTTACGTACAACGCATTCTCCAGCCGTTGATTTTCCTGAAGTAACAATGACTGTTCCATCCGGTACTGATATTGACTCGTACAACCTAAAACCGTTGCAAAAATCAATAGAAACCCTGATAAATATTTTTTCATAATCCTGTACATCCTTGCAGGAAATTATATTGTTATAAAAAATATTGTTATAAAAATAAAACCGCCCGTTTCATTATTTCCCAATTTTTTCAATCACCTGATCAATCAATCCATAATCTTTTGCCTCATCAGCAGACATGAACCGGTCACGGTCGGTGTCTTTTTCAATTTTGGCAAGATCATGTCCGGTGTGTTTGATGAGAATTTTGTTGAGACGCTCTTTGATATTAGCAAACTCACGGGCGTGAATCATAATTTCTTCCGCTGTGCCTTCCATTCCGCCATGCGGTTGGTGAATCATAATCCGCGCATTCGGTAACGCAAAACGTTTTCCTTTCGTTCCCGCCGTCAACAGCAACGCCCCCATCGACGCCGCTTGACCAATACAATACGTTGCCACAGGACAATTGACATATTGCATCGTATCATAAATTGCCAACCCCGCTGTTACACTGCCGCCGGGCGAATTAATGTACAAATGAACATCCGCACCCGAATCGTCAGAGTGTAAAAATAAAAGTTGCGCAACAATGGCGTTCGCTACTTCGTCGGTAACTTGAGTTCCAAGAAATATAATCCTGTCTTTCAAAAGCCGACTGTAAATATCCATCGCACGCTCTTCGCGTCCGCTCTTTTCAATAACATAAGGTATTAAAGTCATCTCTCGATCAATCGTAAATTGTGAACATTTATCATTAACGTTAATAACGCAATGATAAACAATTGTTATAAAGTAAGTAAGTGTTAAAGTTTATTGCACCGAATCGGCTAAAAATGCATTGCGTCTCTACAAACCTAAATGACGAACCGTTTAAAATTTTCTATCATCCTTTCAGGGCGATTTTATTTTTACTCGTGAATGTTTATCTCTAGTCAAAATAATTCAAAATAAATATTCTACTGATATATTACAAAATTTATTGTTATAGTACGATCATATCCTGCGAATTTATTGTTCCGAATCATTTTGTTTTACGGTATTTTTAAGTTCACGCAATTTTTGTTCGACATATTTGACATTACGGATATTTTGGAACACAAACACATTGCCGGTTCCGTTCTTTTTTTGTTTCCGGTAAATCTCTTCGATTTCGTCGGCATCGTAACTTACAATGTCAAACGAAAACATTTTTCCTTCAAAAGTGATTACACGGCGGTTTGTTATTGTATAGACTGTCCGTAACATTTTTCGCCGTACCCAGATTGGAGAGGACAACATCCAAATACCAATAAGGATAAACGGGACTCCCCAAAGAGCAAATACAATACTGTGTTGTGCCGCCGTACATGTCCAGAATATCGCAAAAGCTGTCCACGGAATTCCGAAAAGAAAGTGTGAGGTTGTCTCCTTCGTAAAATAACGAGGAATCGGCTGATCAATCCATTCAATTGTTTCACCAGTCTCTAATTCGTTATCAACTAATTCCTGTAATTCATGCGAAATCGGTGCCGAATTAAATTCCGGTACACTGGTTGAATAATCGTCGTGAAAATTTGACATAATTGTTGCCGTTTTTTGATGTTTCCAATGATCGTTGTTTTCCGGCAACGACGTTGTTTTTTTCACAACAGCAACAACAACTCGTACCGCAAAATAATTTAATGATTTAATATTTGAATACCGTTAAGTGATTAAGCGGATTCATCCTGTTGTTCGATAGCATTCTTTTTGAGAACATCATCCACAACTCCGTATGCTTTTGCTTCTTCGGCGTTGAGATAAAAATCGCGGTCGGTATCTTTGGCGATTTCTTCAACGGGTTTTCCGATGTGTGAGGCGAGGATTTCGTTCAGCATGGCGCGATCTTTTAATATTTCTGTTGCCTGAATTTCGATATCGGTAACTTGACCGCCGACACCGCCCCAAGGTTGGTGCATCATAATTTTAGCGTGGGGCAGAGCAAAACGTTTTCCTTTTGTTCCGCCTGCAAGCAGGATCGATCCGCCGCTTGCCGCCAGACCGACACAATAAGTTGCCACCGGACAACTCAGTATTTGCATGGTGTCATAAATTGCCAATGTTGCGGTAACACTTCCGCCGGGCGAATTGATGTAAAAATGAATATCTTTCCGGCGATTTTCACTCTGAAGATAAAGCAATTTCATAACAAGTTCGTTAGCGTTATCGCTTCGGATTTCGCCTTGCAAGAAAATAATCCGATTTTCAAGAAGGAGATCACCAAGTGTCATTGACCGTTGACGCTGATAATCACGGTAATTGGCCATGGAACTGGAGTGAGACGGGAAAAAAGTTTTTCGCATTATTTACGTGTGAAAGATAATTAAGTTCTGGTGAATAGCAGATTGTAAACTATCGTGTCACTTAATGTTAGGATACAATAAAATACAAAACGTACTGCAATATAAACTGGGAAACGGAATACAATTGTGTTTAATTGGTTAATCGTCCGGTTTTACGGAATTGGTTCAAACCATTTTCACAGGTTGTAATTTTGCCTAAAAAACACCAATCAATCAAGAGTGATTTTGGGAAATTTGCCAAAAAGTTTTGCTTTATGCAAAGATTGACCTAGTGTTCCCAGTCTGGTGTGTTAAAATAGGTAAAATTTTAACTGAAATCGTGATTTTGAATGGCAAACTTGTTATTTTCAAATCTATTTTTTCCAAGACTTTGTTTGTTCCACTAGTCTGCCGATAATTAAGTGTTTGTCGATTTTACTTATAAAAATTTACCTAAATTAACAACCACCCTGTGAACACTAGGAAAAAAATAAAAAACGAATTTTAAAGTGTAATTGGTATACATTACGTGAATGTTTGTGAAATAGACTGCTGCTAATTTTTTTTCTGAAATAATCCGGCGGCTAGGATATAAAAAAGCGGAACAAAAAATATTGCTAAAAATGTTGCGGTAAGAGTTCCGCCGATAACGCTTGTTCCCAATGAATGTTGGCTCACGCTGCTCGCTCCGTGGGCCAATGTTAAAGGCAATACCCCAAGTACAAATACCATTGAAGTCATAATGATTGGTCGCAATCGCATTTGAGCGGCAAGAACAGCCGCTTCGAATAGAGATTTACCTTCATTTTCGTACATTTTTTTGGCAAATTCAACAATTAGGATGGCGTTTTTTGATGACAGTCCCATCACGGTAAGCATTCCGACTTGAAAATAGACATCGTTTGAGAGTCCGCGAAACAAGGTTGCCGCAATGGCTCCTAACACTCCAAAGGGAACAACCAACAATACTGCTATCGGAATTGACCAACTTTCGTACAAGGCTGCAAGGCAAAGGAAAATGATTAAGAGCGATAATCCGTACAAAAAGAATGCTTGATTACCCGCCTGACGCTCTTCAAACGAAAGTCCTGTAAAACTCACTCCAACTCCCGCCGGAAGTTTTACCGCAAGTTCTTCAACTTTTTTCATAGCATCACCGGAACTGATTCCTTCCGCTCCCATACCAACAATTTCTACTCCGTTGAAACCGTTGTAACGGGCAAGTTTCGGCGAACCAATAACCCATTCACCCGACGAAAACGCCGAAAATGGAACCATGTATCCATGACGATTTCGTAGGTACCATTGGTTCAGATCATCCGGCGCAGTACGTGAAGAGGCTTCGCCCTGTACATAAACTTTTTTGACCCGACCACGATCTACAAAATTATTAACATACGTTGAACCCCACACTGTTGACATAGTATTGTTGATGTCAATAAGGCTTGTTTCTAGAATTCGGGCTTTTTCTTCATCGATGGTAATGTGGTACTGAGGTTCGTCGGGAAGTTCGTTGGACCAGATCGCAGAAAATATCCCGCTTTGATACGCAAGGTCTAAAAAATAATTTTGGGCTTCTTTTAGTTTTTCGTGACCAATTCCAGCGTGATCTTGCAGGAAAAAGTTAATACCTTCAACATTGCCCAGTTCAGAAATCGACGGCGGAATGAGCGGAGTAATTCGTGCGCCATTAATGTTCTTAAATTCCTTTGACGCCCGCTCGACCACACTGAATACATCACGCTCTTTACCCGGACGTTGCTCAAACGGTTTCATGGACAAAAACACCATCCCCGAATTTTGACTCATTCCGGCAAAACTAAATCCAACAACCGTCATAAACCGTTCTACTGTTTCCTTCTCCTTGTTCAAAAAATAATCGGTGATTTGATTCATAACAATTTTTGTTCGTTGCATTGTTGCGTTTTGTGGTAGTTCCACAAGAATAGCCAGTTCACCTTGATCTTCAGAGGGTAAAAATGTTGTCGGTATTTTCGGGTACAAGACAACAATGATGGTAATAAATATAACAAAAATCATCAGAAAACGGACACGGCGGCGCAAAACATATCTAACACCATTGACGTAACATTTTGTGTTCAATGCAAAAAAATCGTTGAACCATCGGAAGAAAAACAATATTTTACGATGTTCGGAAGCCGGTTTGAGTATGGATGCACAAAGAGCGGGCGTGAAGGTTAGTGCCGTGAACACCGATAACGACATTGCCGCGATGATTGTTACGGAAAACTGCCGATAGATTACTCCGGTTGAACCGCCGAAAAACACCATCGGGAAAAATACCGCACTAATAACAAGACCAACCCCAATAAGAACACCTTGAATTTGTTTCATTGATTTTCGTGTTATTTCTTTGACGGAGAGTTTTTCTTCTGCCATTAAACGTGCCACATTTTCAACCACAACAATCGCATCATCAACCAATAACCCGATCACTAATACCATCGCAAACATTGTAATCACATTGATCGTAAAACCGAAAACGTAAAGCACGGCAAAAGTTCCCAACAATACGACGGGAACCGTTAATGTCGGAATAAGCGTAATTCTAAAACGTTGCAAAAATAACCACATGACCAAAAAAACAAGACAGATCGCTTCAAGCAATGTTTTAATAACGGAAAATATCGACGCACGAACAATTGGAGCAATTTCACTGATATAAGCAATTTTCATACCTTCGGGCAGATGTGGTTTGATTTCTTCAACAGCATCATGAAGTGCTTGGGTTGTATCAAGAATATTGGCTCCGGGTGCCAACCGTATTCCCAAACCAACTCCCGTATAACCATTGAGTCGTGTAGAAAAATTATAGTGTTCATTCCCCAACTCGACATCGGCAACATCTTTAAGCCGGATTTGTGAACCGTCATTGTTTACTTTGACAAGAATATTACGAAATTGTTCTACGGTTGTCAAACGGCTTTTGGAAACAATCGTTGCGTTAATTTGTGTACCGTCTTGTGTTGGAAGACCGCCTATTTGTCCTGACGATACTTGTACGTTCTGGTTCTCAATCGCAACGATTATATCTTGCGGTATGAGATTGTAACTGTACAGCCGGTCCGGTTGTAACCAAATACGCATCGCATATTGTGTTCCCCAAACGTCAACCGTTCCCACACCATTAACACGGGACAAAGTATCTTTGAAACTTGAAGTCAAATAATCCGCGATGTCTCCTTCGCTAAAACTATCGTCTTCACAGTACAACGCAAGTATCATCATAAAACTGAGTTGATATTTCACAACACTAATACCTTGTGATTGTACTTCTGCCGGCAGTAACGGAGTTGCTTGTTGTAGTTTGTTCTGTACCTGAACTTGGGCAATATCGGGATTGGTTCCCTGCTCAAACGTAACAATAATCATGAAACTTCCGTCGGAGGTACTTGATGAATTCATATAACGAAAACCGTCAAGACCGATCATTTGTTGTTCGATAATCTGGACAACAGTATCCTGAACGGTTCGGGCAGAAGCCCCCGGATACATTCCGTTCACAAGAACAGCAGGCGGAGCAACATCGGGATATTGCGTGATCGGAAGGTGCAAAATCGACATAACTCCGGCAAGCATGATTAAAATCGCAATAACCCACGCAAAAATCGGACGATTAATAAAAAATTCAGACATAATGTAATATTTCAGCGGAATATTTTAATATTATTTGTAGCAACGCCACGCATTGTTTGTAGAGACACAATACATTATTTGTAGAGACGCAATGCATTGTGTCTCTATCATTTATAGGTCAAAATAAATTTGCCTTGAAAGGGTGATACGATTTTTAACGGACAACTACTTCCCTGATGATTCAGATTGGTCAAAGGATGTTTTTAATTCAAGGTGTTCGACATTTCGCGGAATCACCTTAACACCCTGCCCAAGAAATTGAGTACCCTCAACAACAATGCGTTCTCCTTCTTCAATTCCTGTATCAATCAGCCATGTATTTCCGAACATTCGTTCTACTTGGACGTGCCGTATTTCAACGGTATTGTCTGGGCGGACAATCCAGACATAGGGGCTGCCTTTAGCGTTGCGAAAAAGAGCCTGTTGCGGAATCAACTTGCCGTTGTAACGAACTCCTTCAACAACCGAGGTACGAATAAACATACCCGGAAGCAAAATTCCATTAGGGTTTGGTACTTCTGCCCGTAACAACACGGTTCCCGTATCTTTCTGAACATGGTTATCGAGAAACTTAATTTTTCCTTGAAACGGATATTGACTTCCGTCTTCCAGAGTTAATGTTACTTCGGCGTCTTGCCAGAATGGGAGTCGATTTTCGTTTCCGTTTTGGGAGTTCTGTGTTTGAAGAATTTGCGAAACGGCAGGGTTCAAATCAACATAAATCGGGTCAATCTGATGAATCACTGCCAATTCTTGGGCTTGTCCGTTTGTTACCAACGCACCGACACTGATCATAGAACGCCCGATTTTTCCATGCAGCGGAGCGTTAACTTTACAGTAATTCAGGTTAAGCCGTGCTAATTCGACATCGGCTTTGGCTGTTTCCAAGGTATAGAGAATATCTTCGTATTCCTGTTCACTTATGGCGCGGTTTTCTTTGAGTTTTTCCGCTCGTTGCAATTCCCGCTCTGAACAGTTCAAATGGGCAAGAACTTTATCGAAATGGGCTTGATAAACTTCGTTATTAATTTCGTACAATTCCTCGCCTTCTTGAACCAAAGAACCTTCCTTGAATTTCCTTTTGAGAATAATACCGTTGACTTGCGGGCGAACTTCTGCAACATTGAATGCTACAGTTCGACCCGGAAGTTTTCGAATTAACGGTACTGTTTGACTTTCGACAACGTAAACATCAACCTGCGGTGTCGAAGAAATATTTTGAAGCGGTTCATTGGAATCCGAATTGTTACAACCGGAACATGAAAACAAAATCGCAACATATAAAATAATTACAAAAAATATTCGATACATATTTAAAATCCGTAACATGCAGAGGGTTTGGTATTCTTATTTATCAAACTGGTGCGGGCGGCAACACGCAAAGTATTACTTATTCGTCCGCTGAATAGTGCTATTATATTCGTCTGAACTGCCGATAACAGAAGAACGGTCAACACACCAATAATCACCATCACCGCGAGAATTTCAACCAGAGTCAAGCCGAAAGGTGACGAGTGAAAAAGTTGTAAGAAGTTTACGGAAAATAGGTTAGATTGCGAACACGCTTCGATATCCGTTCTTAACTCTCTACTACAGACTCCCCCCCCAATTTTGTCCATTTTAACATTGATATTTTTTGGGCAAATTTTGCTGAATTTCTTATTGAATTTTTCAAGGTTAATCTCCTTAATTGGAAAATGTTTTGAACATTGATTGATCATTCACAGCAATACAACACGGTGAAAAAACGCTACGCTGTTGAATTAGTCTCAAAATTTACACGAAAAACGATTTTCGTTAATATCCCTTATTTTTCAAGGTTGCAGTTTTTATAAAACAATTATTTAAAAGTTCCCAACAATTTTCCCCTTCAAAGCGTACTCCAGAGGACTTGAACCTCTAACCTTCGGTTCCGAAGACCGATGCTCTATCCAATTGAGCTAGGAGTACTTAAAGCAAATATGTACAAGGTTGTGTCGGATGTTCGTTGACTTGTCCCTGTTTGTGGAAGCACGATTGGAAATAAAAATAAAATTAGATTTTTAGTAATCTATCAGTGGAATTTTTATTTTTTATATTAGCCCCGCTAGGGGCGTTAGTATTATAGCCCGCCCCAACGGGGTGGGTTTAAGTTCCCCTTCCCATCCCAACGCCCTGAAAGGACAACGGGAAGATGATTAAATAACGAACCGTTTAAAATTTCCTATCGCCCTTTCAGGGCTGCTATGGTTGTGATCTACAATTATTCCACTGATATATTACAAATAAAATTAGATTTTTATTTTCAAAAGTTGTTAATATTAAAACTATTCGATGTTTTTTGGCAAGGGGTACCTTATCAAATATTCCAATAATTCGATTCATTTAATTCAATTCATTTAATTGGATAAGCACACCAACAACTTTGTTTAGAATTCAAGGTTGTCTGCTTTACGAACTTTTTTCAAGAACGGAAGAACGGGGCGAATTTAATTTTGAGATTCGATTTTATTTTGAAATTCGATGATGACGGGTTTTTGGGTTCGGGTACGTCGTTTCCGTTTTGGTTCGCACCATTCTTTGGTCATCCGTTCGAAAACATCCGGCGATTCATACCGTATAACCTCTCCGGTTTCCGGCATTGGTCCGATTAACCCCTTGAATACAGGACGACCACGAAGACTTATATCGGTACTGCAATCATCAGTACCAATTTGGATATGACGGTGCCGAATTTCTTCTTCGCTCATGTAATCCCGAATACGGTAATCTCCTTCCGGCCCCTGCGTAACAACCCGATAAATATGCCGTTTCATAATTCTGTTCCGATGTTTAGAAGTTTGAAGTTGGAAAATAATTTTACTATTAACGATTAACAGTCCGCAATCGTTTCTACAGATCAATATCTAGAAAGTTAGAATCGTTATCTAAAAGTTAGAATCGTCCGAAAACACATTGAAAACAATGTTTTCTCTGTTTCGTTGTTTTTTGCGAAGAAACGGTTTTCCCGTCTCTTTCGGTACATCCCAATTTACAGTATAATCAACAAAAATCATTATTTTTACACCAACAAAACTTCTACCGGAAAAATATTTTCCAACCTAATTACAATGAACCGCAAAAAATCATCTATTTCGCAAAACGATTCAACCGCCGCTCAACCGGAGGAACCGACCAATACTATTCGGGTTATTCGTGAATATGTTGAAGCACTGGCAACAGCTCTTGTTCTGGCGTTTTTCTTTAAGGCGTTTGTGGCGGAGATGTTTAGTATTCCGACCGGCTCTATGGCAACAACTCTTATGGGGCGTCACAAAGATGTTTCTTGTGAACAATGCGGGTTCCCATTCCAAATCAGTGCCAGCGAAGAATCAAACGACGGCTCGGATCATCCGAGAAACGCCCAAGAGTTACCCAGCGTTCTAGCCGGAACTTGTCCGCAATGCCGTTACACAATGTATATCGGCAAGAACAATGCTGACAAAAAAGTGTTCCAATCGTTCAATGGCGACCGGATATTGGTCAACAAATGTCAATTTGATTTCCGTGAACCGACGCGTTGGCATGTTACGGTATTCCGTTATCCGGGGAAACCGCAAGTCAATTATATTAAGCGGCTTGTTGGTATTGAGAATGAAACGGTTCTTCTCCGTAACGGTGATGTGTTTGTTAAGAAAGATAACGAAACGGATTTTACGATTCAGCGAAAACCGCTTCGGTCATTGCTTTCGATGCTGCGTCCGGTTGACGACAACGATTATGTTATTCCCAAACTTCACGAAATCGGTTTGCCAACCCGTTGGTTTGACAACACGGAACATTGGAAACGGTCGGAAGATTACAAATCGTTTCAAATCGCTGCCGAAGTTTCGGAAAACTCTTTGACGAAACCAACAACGGAACCAACAACGGAAACAACGCCGGAAACAACATGGTTAAATTACCGGCATATTGTTCCTTCTTCTGATGACTGGTATTATTTGTCGCAAGAAATATTACCGCCGCAAGGATTGGTCAATAATCAACAACTGATTACGGATTTTGTCGGTTATAATTCGGGAATTGCTTATTCGCCGGATTATCCGATTACGTTTAATTCGGGGTATGCTATTTCGATGCGGGAAGTTCAACGGAACGGCAAACCCCGTAAAGAATTTTTTTGTCAGAAAAACCCGAATGGTTTGGGGTGGAATTGGGTTGGTGATTTAGCGGTTTCGTGTCGGTTGCGGGTTGAACGAGCGCAGGGATTGTTTTTATTGCGGTTAGTTAAGGGCGGGGTTATTTTTCTGTGTAGTATTGATCTTTGTTCGGGGAACGCAACCCTTTCGATTCCCGAATTACCGGAATTTCCGCCGGCAATTGCTTCCACACCGCTCTGTCATTCGGGAACATTTGATCTGATGTTTTGTAACTGCGATGAAGAGTTGCGGCTTATTATCAACGGTAAAGAAATTAATTTTCAGGAAAAGGGGCGTTATGATTTTTTATGTTGCCCGGACAGTTTGTTAGCGCGGGATCGAAGTCCCAACCAACTTGATCTTACTCCGGCAGGAATTGGTTCTCAAAACGCCTCCCTTCACGTCGAACACCTGAAAGTGTTACGTGATTTGTATTATATTGCTTGTGATCGTTTGCTGGATTTGCAATGTGATCTCTTGGAACCGCCATTCCGCAATGAATATATGTTGACAGAAAATACGGTTAATAAAATCTTTTCCAATCCCGCTTATTGGCATAATTTCGGCAAAACAAACTCCGTAACTTTCAAACTAGGCAAAGACCAATTTTTAATGCTTGGCGATAACAGTGCACGAAGTTCGGATGGTCGTCATTGGCGGCATGATGGTTTACCGCTTTATGTTGATCGTTCACTTTTGATTGGCGAGGCTGTTTTGGTTTATTGGCCTCATGGTCTTCGTATTCCCGGAACAGGGATTGCTCTTATTCCCAATTTACAAAAATTACGGTTTATTGATTGATCCTTTGGGAAACAACATGAGTTTGATGTGATCAATAAGGACAACGATTTTTGGTAAAAGCATAATCCCATTCCCGCAGTTTCACGTATTCAACCGTACTGCATCCACAATCATCTGGTAGAGGATATTCAATGATACCATTCACAAAATTCATTTTTATTCATACCATAAGATAGTTTTTGTGGTGATAGCCGGTTGTTTACGAAACGGCTTCGGGAACTGTCCAATTTCGGCATTGCCTAAAAATTTCGGATTCGGCAACTCCGGCTCCGGTTCGGAAACGATCAAGCACATTACGCCAAAGCTCTTTATGGAACTCTGCGTAAAAACGTTTAGAACGAGTTAGAACATAATCTTCCTGAATTTTTTGAAATAGTTGTGCAATACTATGTTGTGCGTTCTCGGAACCGGCATGAAGAATCGCCTCCCCACCGGCAGTAATTCCCCCAGCAATCGCCACATCCCCAATCGCCAGATTAATCACGTGCGCCCCCAACGCAAAACCGCTTATCGCAAAAGTTACAGTAATTACCGGTCTTGCCGCTGTTGCAATGTAGTCCAGTGAACGAATCCAAGCAACAATTTTGGGATTTTTTTGAGACCATTCGGTTAAATGTTTATGGAGTATTTCACGAAATTCATTGTCCACCGGTTCCAATGACGTAAGCACGGTGTTCGCACGATCAAATAATGCCGCACGGTGTTCGCCGCCAATAAGTTCCAAAATCTCCCGACGTAACACCGGATTGTCCGTTTCCGAAATCTTTTCAAGCCGCTCAATAATTCGGCTAATAAATTCGACCACCGCTTGATGTTCTTTGTTGTAAAATTCCGCCAATGAGTTAAGCGAATCATGTTTCGCTCCAAAATAATGCGACGAAATATAACCCGCAATATTACGAACCGGTCGTAAAATTTTATCACCGACCTTACGGTAAACAGCATTGATACTCTGTGACCAGCCGGGTCTTCCCAAGTTCCACCACCTCCGAATTTCTTCAGCAAGTACCGTTGTCGGCAATCCGGGCCAATTCACCTCAGTTTCGCTTGCATTTTCAAGAATATTCAAAGCCTCCGCAAAACGTGCCGACGACTTTTGTACCGTGTCAAGATAAGACTGGACTCCGGTTGATGGATCATCCAGTATTTTTAACGCTCCGAGCAATGTTTGTGATTTAATGGCATCAAAATGCAATTCCGTCAATGTTTTTTCCAAATTGACAGGTTCGCCGAAACTCCCGTCTTTTTGCAATTCATAAAACGGCAATTTCAGGTGTTCGGCTAGTTCTTTGTTGTAGGGAGCGACAAGAACAGTGAGTGGTTTTGTGCCGGTTTCTTCGCAAAATTGTTCCAGCCAACGCGGAAGATGTTGAGTATCGTTGTTGAGATCAAACATGTTGAACAACACTATCATTGGTTTATCCGCTTCGGCGGCTTCGCGGAAAAATTTTCTTACGGCGGCATCGTTATATTTTTGCTCCGTTAAAACAGCAATCAGAACATCGGCAGCATGGCGTACTGCCCGAGCACGTTCCCAATTGATTTCGTGGTCGGAATCAACATCCGGCGTGTCCAGCAACAACAGCCGGTCAGGAACATTTTGACCCTCACACCAAAACAAATGATGAACTTTCGTAACGGACAAAGATTGTTCCGCATTCGACCAAGAAACAAGCCGGAATGATTCAAAATGACGTGTGAGAGTTGGTTCAAACGATGTTGTTCCTGCTCTTTTCGGAACTAGACAAACCGGATGTTTCGTTCCTGAAGCACGATGATCAACCGCGCTAAACGATTCACCAACAAGATGATTAAAAATCAAAGATTTTCCTGTGTTTGTGCCGCCGGTTACCGCAACAATCAAAAACTCTTTTTCGGAAAGTTGTGGAATTAGTTTATGTTTGAGCAGAGCATACCAATTCTCATGTTCCGGCGTCGGAACCCCACAAGACTCCGCCAAAATTCGTAATTGATCAAGCAAACGGTCAAGTTCCAAAACAGATTGTGCAAGTCTCGAAAATTCCATCATAACTTTGGGGGGTAATAGCGCGAAAATAAAATTATTCGCAAAATGTTTGTTATTATGGGAACTTCTAAAAACTCAAATTTACCGAGCGTTAACGGCGTGGTCTTGCCCTGCGTTGTTGAATTTTAGGCACAAAGTGCGGGGTAAACCCCGCCGTTAACTTGGTTTTTAGAAATTCCCTTATAATATTTCAGCAGAATTTTTACCTGAACTGTATTGATAACATAAAAAAGGCAAATTATCAAGAAGGCAATATTTCGTAAAAATAAATTGATGTTGTTAGGAATGATGATTTGTATTCCGTGTTTTTCGTGTTTAAAAGGCTGCTGAATAGTTGCTCTGAAAGAGTATGAAAATGCAACCGCAGACGGAATCAAGAAAGCAACTCGCCAATAAAAACAAAAAAGTCCGGGCGACAAATAATAGAAAAACATCGCACCGGACCCATCCCCCCCGGGAAAACTACTTTTGAGTTGTGTTAAGGTTTACACCTTATTATTAGGGAGATCGGTATCTTGTCTGGTAAACTTTGCTAAAAAACAGAATTTTTAACAATCTTTTTAATAATCACTCTCAAATAAACATGTTTTTTATATTGTGGGTATTTACCGAATAATTATTGATTTAGGTAACTTCTAAAAACTAATATTAGGAGGAACGCAGGCGTCTCGCCTGCCCTGTTTTTTTACAAAAAACGCCTAAAAATGCGGTCGAGACGACCGCGTTCCTTCTAACAATAAATTT